>DASWKD010000274.1:0-3291 GCA_036396815.1 Actinomycetota bacterium
CCACTTCTGGGCGCCCGACACCTACGAGGGCTCGCCGATCCCGGTGGCCGCGTTCCTGTCGGTGGCCTCCAAGGCCGCGGGGTTCGCCGGCCTGCTCCAGTTGATGTTCGTGGGCTTCCGGCCGCTGGCCGAGGCGTGGGCCCCGATCTTCGCCGTGCTCTCCATCCTGACGATGTCCATCGGCAACCTGGTGGCTCTCCAGCAGCGGCAGGTGGTTCGGCTACTGGCCTATTCCAGCGTGGCCCAGGCCGGGTACATGCTCCTGCCCTTCGCCCTGGTCGGGGTTACGGCCGCCCTGGACCGGCAGGCCTTCGCCGCCGCCGTCCTGTACATCCTGATCTACGCGGTGATGAACCTGGGCGCGTTCGCCGTGGTGACCGCGGTCTCGCGCGAGTCTCCCGGCGTGCTGATCGAGGACTTCGCCGGCCTGGGGCAGCGCTCCCCGACCACGGCCGTGGCCATGGGAGGGTTCCTGATCTCCCTGGCCGGCATCCCCCCAACGGCGGGGTTCGTCGGAAAGCTGTTCATCTTCCTGGCCGCCATCAGCGCCTGGCAGGCCGGCCTGACGATCGGGCTGTGGCTGGCCGTGGTCATGGTGGTGAACTCCGTGATCAGCCTCTACTACTACGCGGCCGTGGTGAGGCAGATGTTCCTGGTGCCGGTGGACCGGCCGGCCCCCTTCCGGGCCCCCGCGTTGGTCACCGGGGTGGTGGTTCTGGCCATGATCGGCGTGCTGGCCGTCGGTATCTTCCCTGACCTGCTGGCCACCTTCCCGCCGGGGGCAACCCTCCCGTAGCCCCCCCTGGGTTGCTCCGGGGCCCGGGTAGAATGAGCCCGAGGGAAGGAGCGACATGATCGGCATGAACCGGGCGAAGACCTGGATCCTGATCGCCGCGCTGGGGGGCCTGTTCGTGGTCATCGGAGCGGCGTTCTTCGGCAGGAACGGGGCCATCATCGCCCTGCTGATCGCCTTCGCCTTCAACGCCGTCATGTACTGGTCCAGCGACCGCATCGCCATCGCCGCCACCCGGTCCAAGCCGGTCACCGAGCAGGAGGCGCCAGAGCTGTACCAGATCGTCCGCGAGCTGGCCGTGGAGGCCCAGGCTCCCATGCCGCGCGTCTATGTCAGCGACATGCCCCAGCCCAACGCGTTCGCCACCGGGCGGAACCCCGAGCACGCCGCGGTGTCCGTGACTCGGGGCATCCTCCAGGTGCTGGACCGCCGTGAGCTCCGGGGCGTCCTGGCCCACGAGCTGTCCCACGTCATGAACCGGGACATCCTGGTATCGAGCATCGCCGCGGCCATCGGCTCGGCCATCACCTACCTGGGGTACATGCTGTTCTTCTTCGGCGGCGACGACAACGACAGCCCCCTGGGCGGGTTCGCGTTCATCATCCTTTGGCTCCTGGCCCCCCTGGCTGCAGGGCTGATCCAGTTGGCCGTGTCCCGGTCCCGCGAGTACCAGGCCGACGAGTCCGGGGCCATGCTGTCCCACGATCCGGAGGCCCTGGCCAGCGCCCTGCTCAAGATCGAGCAGTACGCGAAGAAGGTCCCGGCCCAGCTCAACCCGGCCCAGGCCCACCTGTTCATCATCAACCCGCTCAAGGGCCAGGGCATGGCCAGCCTGTTCTCCACCCACCCGCCCACCGCCGAGCGCGTGGCCCGCCTCCGCCAGCTCCAGGGCCAGATCCGGTAATATCCGGGCGATCCGGGCAAGCCACCCTCCGGAGGGCTACGAATATCGCCGTGCCAGGGAGGATTCCCGCCGCCGGCGGTGAAGTCCTAGGGTGACCCACCTGCGAGGGCGGAGACGATGAAGCTGAGTGTGAGGATCGGGGCTCTGGTGGCGCTCCTGGCGGCGCAGCAGTTCCTGGCGCCCCTCTCGGTCCGGGCCCAGATCGGCGACCCCTGCAAGCCGGTGCCCATCCCCGGCCTGTGCAACGATCCCTCGCCCAACCCCATCCCCAGCCCCCCCGGCGGTGACCCCTCCCCTTCGCCGTTCCCCGGCGGCGGAGGCAAGGGCAACGGAGGCGGCGGAGGCAAGAACGGCGGCAAGAAGGACGATGCCAAGCCCGGCACTCAGGAGAAGGAGAAGAAGGAGAGGTTCGTGGTCTCCGGGCCCAACAGCACCGCCCGTCTGATCGAGATCCTCTCGCCGCTGGTCCGTCGGGGCGCGAACCTCCAGGATCTGCTGCGCGAGGTGGTGGGACCCTTCCCCGTGGCCGGCCCTGCCTGGTGGACGAACGACTGGCACGCGTGTCGCGCCGGGTGCTCGCGGTTCCACCAGGGCCTCGACATCTTCGCTCCGTCGGGGACGCCGCTGGTGGCTGCGGCCGATGGCTTCCTATCCCAGAAGGGCGCGGGCGGCCTGTGCGGCATCTACGTGGAGATCACCGACGCCAACGGCGTCCAGTACTTCTACTGCCACATGTCGGCCCACGCGCCCAGCCTGGTGGTGGGCCAGCCGATCCAGGTCGGCCAGGTCGTGGGCTTCGTCGGGAACACCGGGAACGCGATCAGCACGCCCTCGCACGTGCACTTCGAGTACCAGCCGAACGGCGTCCCCGCCCCTCCCAAGCCGCACGTCGACCGGTGGGTGAAGCTGGCCGAGCAGAAGGCCCTGGCCCTGCTGAAGGACGCCGGGATCGAGATCGAGACCGTGGAGGAGGTCGAGGACAGCTTCCGTCTGACCCGGCTGTTCGACCTGGCCGGCACGGGCGGCGAGGTGCCGCAGACCGGCGACGAGCTTCTGCTCCTGGCCGGCCTCCAGCCCGCCGCCTCGGGCCTGGACGTGGCCCACCGGACGCTGGGTCAGATGGCCTGGGAGATCGACTGGGGCGGCCAGATCACCGGACAGCTGGCCCAGCTGGCCGGGGAGTACCGGGCCTACGTGGTCAGCGACGAGATGCTCGGCCTGTCACCGTGGCCCTTCGAGCCCGCCGACCACCCCGAGTCCCAGGACGGCCACGACTAGCGATAGTTCGTGAACTGCAGCGGGATCCCGAAGTCCCCGCCCTTGAGCGCCTCGATGACGGCCTGGAGGTCGTCCTTGCTCGGCGAGGACACCCGCAGCTGATCCCCCTGCACCTGGGTCTGGACCTTCTTGAGGCCCAGGCCCTTGATGAACTTGGTGAGCTCCCGGGCCTTGTCCTGGTTGATCCCCCGGTTGATGTTCAGGGCCTGCTTCACGGTGCCCTTGGCGGCTGGCTGGATGGGGCCCTCGTGCAGGGCTTTCAGCGACACCTTCCGCTTGACCAACTTGTCCTTGAGGACGTCCAGGGCCGCCTTCA
>DASWKD010000275.1:0-2803 GCA_036396815.1 Actinomycetota bacterium
CTCGGGTCGAGCAGATGACCGACCGGGACAAGCTGATCCTGGACGTGGAGACCAACGGCGCGGTCACCCCGCGGGAGGCAGTGTCCTCGGCCGGGACCACGCTGGTGGAGATCGCCGGGCTGTTCTCTGAGATGTCCGAGAGCCCCGGCCTGTCGCTCGGCCCGGCGGAGGGCGAGGCCCAGCCCACCGGCGAGCTGGCCCTGCCGATCGAGGAGCTCAGCCTCTCGGTGCGCTCCTACAACTGCCTGAAGCGCGAGACCGTGAACACGGTGGCCGACCTGGTCCAGAAGACCGAGCAGGAGCTGATGGACATCCGCAACTTCGGCCAGAAGTCGATCGACGAGGTCAAGGCCAAGCTCGAGGAGCTCGGCCTGTCGCTGAGGGAGGATTAGGTGCCAAAGCCCAAGAAGGGTCCCCGGCTGGGGTCGGGTCCCGCGCATCAGAAGCTGATGCTGGGCGGGCTGGCCGCCTCCCTGTTCACGCACGAGCGGCTGAAGACCACCGAGGCCAGGGCCAAGGCCCTGCGGCCCGTGGCCGAGAAGCTGATCACGTTCGCCAAGCGCGGCGACGTGGCCGCCCGGCGCGAGGTCCTTCGCGTGGTGCCGGACCGGGACGTGGTGCACCGGCTGTTCGCCGACATCGCCCCGCGCTACGCTGAGCGGCCCGGCGGGTATACCCGGATCCTGAAGCTCGGGCCGCGCAAGGGCGACGGCGCGCCCATGGCCCAGATCGAGCTGGTTGAGGAAGCCGAAGCGTAGCGTCCTGAAGCTGGTCCTGGCCTACGACGGGACCGGCTTCCGTGGGTGGGCCCGCCAGCCGGGCCAGCGCACGGTGCAGGGCGTGGTGGAGGAGGCCCTGGGGCGGATCCTGGGGGAGGTCCCCCGGCTGAGCGTGGCCGGGCGGACCGACGCCGGGGTCCACGCCGAGGGGCAGGTGGTCTCGTTCGGGTCCCAGGAGGACCCCGAGCGGGTGGCCAGGGCGGTGAACGGGATGCTGGGTCCCGAGGTGGCCGTGCTCCGGGCCAGCCGGGCCCCCGAGGGGTTCGACGCCCGGCACAGCGCCACGGCCCGGGAGTACCGGTACCGGATCCGGGTGGTGGCGGCGCCGGACCCGTTCACGGCGAGGAATGTGTGGCACCGGCCGGGCTCGTACCGGTTGGGGAAGATGCGAGCCGCGGCCAGGCTGCTGGAGGGTGAGCACGACTTCACCTCGTTCAGCCGCCGGGCCCCGGGGGTGACCCCGGTCCGCCGCCTTGATCGGCTGCCGGTGCGGCGGGTGGGCCCGGAGCTGGTCATCGGGGCCAGGGCCGACGGGTTCCTGCACCAGATGGTGCGGAGCCTGGTGGGGACCCTGGTGGCCGTGGGAGAGGGAGCGATGGAGCCGGAGCAGATGACGGAGGTGCTGGAGGCCCGGGACCGGGCCGCCGCGGGGCCGGTGGCCCCCCCGGTCGGCCTGACCCTGGTTGGGGTACGATACGGCGTCCGACCTGGAGCGAAGCGGTGAAGACCTACACCCCCAAAGCTGGAGACATCACGCGCGCCTGGTACGTGGTGGACGCCGACGGCGTCGTGCTGGGCCGGCTGGCCTCAGAGGTGGCCAAGATCCTCCGAGGCAAGCACAAGCCCACCTACGCCCCCCACATGGACGGCGGCGACCACGTCGTGGTGGTCAATGCGTCGAAGGTCCGGCTGACCGGCGGCAAGGAGACCAAGAAGCTGGCCTACCACCACTCGCAGTACCCCGGCGGGCTCCGGGCCGTGCCCTACGACCGCATGCTGGCCGAGCGTTCGGACCGCATGGTGGAGAAGGCCATCAAGGGCATGCTCCCCAAGACCCGCCTCGGACGCCAGATGGCCTCCAAGCTCCGGGTCTACACGGGCCCAGAGCACGAGCAGCAGGCTCAGCAGCCCGTGCCCCTGAAGGTCGGCGACGTGCCCCCGGCCACGCCGCCGGAGCGGGCCCCGAAGGCCGAGAAGCCCAAGCCCAAGGAGAAGAAGACGGATGGCTGACGCCAAGATCGCAGAGCGCTCCCGGGCCACCGGGCGCCGCAAGGAAGCCGTGGCCCGGGTCCGCATCGCGGACGGCACGGGCGAGTTCACGATCAACGGACGGACCCTGGAGGACTACTTCCCCTCCCGGACCCAGCGGATGCTGGTCACCGCGCCGCTGCGGGAGATCGGCAAGGACAAGGAGCTGGACGTGGTGGCCACCATCCACGGCGGCGGGGCCTCCGGCCAGGCCGGCGCCCTGCGCCACGGCGTGGCCCGGGCGCTGATCGCGTGGGACGCGTCCCTGCGGGCGGTCCTCAAGAAGGAGGGCTTCCTGACCCGCGACGCCCGGGAGAAGGAGCGTCGCAAGGCCGGGCTGAAGAAGGCCCGCAAGGCGCCGCAGTACAGCAAGCGCTAGTCGTCGGGCGGATCCTCGGTCAGAGCCATGGATCCGCTCTCGACCTCGGCGATGATCAGGCGGGCCTGGACCTCGTGCGCCTCGTCCACCCACAGGTACAAGGGGCCCATGCGGTAGGGGCCGTCGCCCTCGCCCTTGGTGAACGCGGGGATGTCCTCCTCCTCCAGCCGGGCCCGGAGGAGGTGCCCCTCCACCGCGGTGGGGGCCACGTGGACCATCACCAGCTGTCCCATGGCTCCATCATGAACGAAGCGGGCCCCCGGGGGGGCCGGGTACCATACCCGCCATGGCTCTGTTCGGAACCGACGGCATCCGCGGGGTGGCCAACCGCGACCTGACCGCCGACCTCGCCCTGCGCCTGGGGCGGGCCGCGTTCGCCGTGCTGGGCGGGGCCGGC
>DASWKD010000276.1:0-8151 GCA_036396815.1 Actinomycetota bacterium
CGAAGGATCCCGGCGGCCCGGCGGACGGCGTCGGCCCCGGGATCCCGGACCCGGTCCGTCGGTGTCTGGCCTCCCGAGGCGGCCGGCGGGTGGCCCGGAGCCGGTCCGGCGTCCGCGGGAGGGCTGGTTGCCCCGCCCATCACCAGGAACAGGGCCACGGCTGCCGCTCCCACCGGTGCCAGACATTCGGCCAGGCGCTGGGTATCGGAGCCGCTCCGGCCGCCCCGGAAGAGGATCCGGCGGAGGGCTCGCAGCGGCACGACGGCTGGAGCCAGGATGGACCCGCCCGCTTCGAGGGTCGCTCGCAGGCGGGTCCGGGCCCGGTGGAGCAGCTGCTTGAACGCGGCCACGCTCAGGCCGAGGGTGGCCGCGGCCCGTCGGGAGTCCTGGTCGTGCACGTAGCGGAGCCACAGAGCTCGCTGCTGGGCCTCGGTCAGGTCGACGATCAGGGCCCGCATCGCGTCGCGGCTCTCCACCTCGCCCAGCTCGTCGAGATCACTGAAGCGCTCCACACCTTCCAGGGATGCTGTGCACGGCTGCCGCTCGGCCCACGTCGCTGCCCGGTTCAGGGCGATGGCCCGCAGCCAGGGCCAGATCGGCTTCGAGGGGTCAACCCGGTCCTGGTATCGGAAGGCCCGAAGGAGGGTCTCCTGGGCCAGATCCTCTGCGGCCTCGGGGTCTCCGGTGCGGCGGCGGAGCATCGAGACCAGCCGCCGGCGGTGAGCCCTGCACAGGTCATCGAAGTTGCCAGCGCGTTCGTCCATGACGGGATTGGTTTCGACGGGAGCGGGCCGGATTCCTCCCCCCGGGACCGTTACCTTTCGGCTCCCTCTCGGGGTAGTAGGAGGCACACCCCATCAGGAGGAGGATCAATGACCCGCACGTCGAGGATGCTGTGCTCACTGAGTGCCGCTCTGCTGCTGCTCGGTTCGGGGGCGGCCATGGCGGGGACCGAGGCCGACCCCGAGATCACCGATCAGGGGGATGACGCCAACTACCTGTCCAGGCTGGATCCGGACCCCCAGACCCCCCAGTTCACCACGCCCGCCCTGGATCTCTTGAAGGTGTGGTTCAGTACCCGATACACGGTCGAGAAGGACCGGGACGCCGCCGGTGCGGTGACCAGGGTCCGCTACGTCCCCGACGCCCTGGTGGCCAGCATCCAGACCGCCGGACCGAAGCGGGCGATGTACGCCGGCGGGTACCTGCTCGGCTACGTTGTCGTGGCCCGGGCTCAGGATGGCTGTGGCCTCCAGCTGTTCGCCGACCTGGACCCCGAGACGGGAGCCCCGGATTCGGCGCAGGTCTCCGGGTGCGGACCGGCCATCGACCTCGATCTCGCGAACGTCACCTTCGCCGGGAACACGATGATGATGACCGTGCCGCTGACCGTGGCTCCCTTCCTCGGGCCCGGGGTTCCGATCCAACCAGGGAGCGCCACCGACCCGACCTCGGCCCGGGCACATTTCCTCGGGAACATGGCTGCCGACGTGGCCATCGGGGGTCGGACCTTCGTGGTCGGGTCGGACGTCCCGGAGGACGTCGACTGTCTGAACACGCCTCAGCACGCCGCCTGCGCCGGATAGCCCGGCGCTTGCCCTTCGGCACCCGGGCCTCGATGATGCGGGGGCATGCGGGCTCGACGCGGCAGGGCGCGCGGGGATGCGTACGCGGGGCTTCGCGCCCTGGTCCCACCTTCGGGTGCGGGCGTGTACGGAGGCCTCGGCTCTTCGCCGCGGGCCGACGGCATCGACGTATGGGCCGGGCTGCGGGAGCTGGTGGATCCGTCCAACCTCCGCCCGAAGCTCGCCGACGACATCGAGGTCAAGGAGTTCCACCTCCGGTGGGGGAGCGACTACGCGGTCGTCGCCAACCCGCGTGACCTGATCCACTACCAGCTCAGCCCCGACGAGCTGGCCATGGTCCGGCTCATGGACGGTACCCGCACGCTCAAGGAGATCGTCGTCGAGCGCTACCAGGACTCCGGGGGCCTGGAGCTCTCGGGCGTGGCGGACCTGGTTCGCACGCTGGCCAAGGGCAACTTCCTGGAGCGCGCCTTCGTCGACGTGCCCCAGGCCGTGGAGCGGGCCAGGAACCCTGTTTCGCTGGCCCGGCGGAAAGGCCGGGAGTTCGCCCGCACGCTCTCGATCGAGTGGATGGGGGCGCACGGCATGGTGCGGTGGCTGCACGATCGCTTCCTGCGCTGGCTCTTCGTCCCGCCGGCCAAGGCGGCGGGTGCCGTCCTCGCCCTGTCGGGCGTGGCAGCCTTCGTGGTTCTGGTCCGGGGAGGCCGGTTCACGCTCACCGGCCAGTCGCTGGTCCTGGGCATCGTGGTCCTGCTCGTCCTGGACTACTTCATGGTGTTCATCCACGAGCTGGGGCATGCCACGGTCCTGGTCCACCACGGCCGGCGGGTCCGCAGCGCCGGGTTCCAGATCTACTTCGGGAGCCCGGCCTTCTTCGTGGACAGCTCCGACGGCCTGATGCTCGACAAGAAGCACCAGATCTGGGAGTCCTTCGCCGGGCCGTACGCGCAGACGCTGATCGCGGCGATCTCCTCGTTCATCGCCCTGGCCTTCCCGGACTGGGTGCTCTCGGAGACCTTCTATCGCTTCGCCGCGCTCAACTACCTGGTCCTGACGATGAACCTCATCCCCCTGCTGGAGCTGGACGGGTACTGGATCCTCTCGGACGTGATCCAGGTCCCGGACCTGCGCCCGCGGTCGCTCTCGTTCATCCGCTTCGACCTGTGGCACAAGCTCCGGGTCCGGGAACGCTTCTCGCCGCAAGAGGTGGGGCTGGGCGTGTACGGTCTGGCCGGCGTCCTGTTCACGATCTTGTCGTTCTATACGGCCTATTTCTACTGGCGGGCCATCTTCGGCGACCTGGTGTTCAACCTGTGGGACGGCGGGCCGGTGACCAGGGGCCTGCTGGTGGTCCTGGCGCTCTTCGTGCTGAACCCCGTGGTCCGCGGCCTGGTCAAGCTGCTGGGGACCGTCATCGCGCGGGTCCGCGTCGTCTGGCGGAAGGCGCGTTTCCGTCTGGAGCAGGGCTGGCGCGTGGAGGCCGCCGGGCTCATCGACGCCCTGTCCCTCTTCGACGACATCCCCGCCGAGGTCCTGGGCGACCTTGCCGGCCGGGTCCGGCTGCGCTCGGTGGACCCCGGTCAGCCGGTGGTGCGCCAGGGCGAGCGGGCCGACGCCTTCTACGTGGTCCGCAGCGGAGCCTTCCAGGTGGTGGAGGAGGACCCCCGAACCGGCAACGAGCGAGCCCTCCGGACCCTGAGCCGTGGAGAGGCGTTCGGCGAGCTGGGCCTGGCCGAGGCCGCCCCCCGAAGGGCCACGGTCCGTGCCGTGGAGCGGTCCGAGGTCTTCGTGGTGGACAAGGGCACCTTCGACCGCCTCCTGGCCGACATGCTCCACGTCCCCGAGTTCGAGCCCACCCTGGCCGCGATCTCGGAGCTGGGGGAGCTCCCGGCCTTCTCGCACCTGGAGGCCGACGAGCTGGCCGACCTCTACGAGCACGGGACGTGGCAGAACGTCCCCCCCGGCCGGGAGGTCGTCCGCCAGGGCGAGGAGGGCGACGCCTTCTACGCGGTGCGGGCCGGCCAGCTCGAGGTGGTCAAGGACGGAGACGTGGTCCGGGAGCTCGGCCCGGGGGACGCGTTCGGGGAGCTGGCCCTGCTCCTGGACCAGCCCAGGGCGGCCACCGTCCGGACCCGGACCGCGGCACGCGTGTACCGCCTCGATCGAGAGGGTTTCGACCGCTTGGTGGCCGAGGCCTTCCGCCGGGGTAGCCTGAACCCCAGCGCCCCCATCGACCGGGCCAAGCACCACTGAGAGGAGCGGGATGGACTGCTGGCACTGCAAGCGAACCGCGGTCGGCTCGTGCCGGTTCTGCGGCCGGGGCATCTGCGAGGACCACGTGAAGACCCATCCCTACATCCTGGAGCTGTTCCAGGGCTCGGGGACCCGGGCCCTGATCGTGGAGGATGCCCTGTTCTGCGGGGCGTGCACCCCTCGCCCCGACCCGGTGGACCTCCCCGAGCTGGACACGCCATCCTGAGCCCCCCGAGCGCCTGAGGCCCGATTTCGAGCCGTGAGGGGCCTGGGATAGAATCCGCGCTTGGGAAATCGTTCACAAGCATGGAAGCCTTCTACCGCTCGTACGGGACGCTCGTGGCCCTCGCCGTGGCCGGCGTGGGGCTGGTCACCGTGGCCATCCTCCTGGCCCGGGCCGTGGCTCCCCGGAGGCAGCTCCCGGAGAAGCTGACCACCTACGAGTGCGGGATCGACCCCGTGGGGACCGGATGGTCCCAGACCCAGATCCGGTACTACATCTACGCGTTCCTGTTCGTGATCTTCGACGTGGAGAGCGTGTTCCTGTTCCCGTGGGCCGTCGTGTTCGAGCGGCTGGGCATGTTCGCGGTGGTGGAGATGGGCATCTTCATCGCCATCCTGGGCGTGGGCCTGCTGTACGCCTACCGCAAGGGGGTCCTCCGGTGGGCCTGATCGAGCACACGCCGCTGGTCAAGATCCAGCCGGTCAAGTTCCTGCTGAACTGGGGCCGGAAGTACTCCCTGTGGGTCATGAACTTCGGCTTGGCCTGCTGCGCGATCGAGCTGATCGCCACGTCCACCTCCAAGCACGACTTCATCCGGCTGGGCGTGATCCCGTTCGCCCACGGGCCGCGGCAGGCGGACCTGCTGGTGGTGGCCGGCACCGTGACGGACAAGATGATGCCCGCCCTGAAGCGGGTGTACGACCAGATCCCCGACCCCAAGTACGTGATCTCCTTCGGCTCCTGCTCGAACTGCGGCGGGCCGTACTGGGACTCGTACTCCGTGACCAAGGGCGTGGACCAGATGGTCCCCGTGGACGTGTACGTCCCCGGCTGCCCTCCGCGCCCCGAGGCCCTCCTGCACGGGATCATCAAGCTGCAGGAGAAGATCGGGAAGGAAGACATCCAGGAGAAGTGGAGTGGCAAGCTCTCCGCCCCTTCCGGCAGCTGACATCGCCGAGCGGCTCAAGGCCCGCTTCGGGGCGGACCTCCCCGAGGCGGCCGATGACCACGGCCAAGCGGTCGTGCGAACCACGCCCGAGCGCTACCGCGACGTGATCGCCACCCTGCGCGACGACGAGGACCTGGCCTTCGACTTCTTCGACTTCACCACCGCGGTCGACCTGAAGGAGGAGGGCTTCGACGTGGTCACCCAGCTGTACTCCACGTCCCGCCGCCACCACGTCCGGGTCAAGGTCCGGTGCGACGCCCAGGAGCCCCGGTGCCCCAGCGTCCACGACCTGTACGCCGGGGCCGACTGGTTCGAGCGCGAGACGTGGGAGCTGTTCGGCATCGTGTTCGAGGGCCACCCCCAGCTGGTCAAGCTGGTCCTCCCCGAGCAGTTCGAGGGCTTCCCGGGACGCAAGAGCTTCGAGCTGATGAGCCGCCACGTCAAGCCGTGGCCGGGAGCCGTGGAGGGCGAAGAGGAGGAGGACGAGTGATCCTTGCCGAGGTCGGGGTCAGCTTCGTCGACCAGCTCTTCGACAACGTGTGGGTGGTCGTGATCCTGAAGGCCATCCTGGTCATGGGGTTCTTCCTCACCGCACCGCTCGGGGTCGGGTACGCGGAGCACAAGATCCTGGCCCACATGCAGCACCGCCTGGGTCCCATGGAGGCCGGCCGGTTCCACGGCTGGGCCCAGCTGATCGCCGACGGCGTGAAGTTCATCCAGAAGGAGGACGTGATCCCCAGGGCCGCGGACCGGTGGGTGTTCACGCTGGCTCCGGCGGTGTTCATCATCCCCGTCCTGCTCACCGTGCTGGTCATCCCCCTCGGCGACACCGCGTTCGCCGAGAACCTGGACGTAGGGCTGTTCTTCATCATGGCCATCTCGGCGGTTTCGGTGATCGGCGTGCTGATGGCCGGGTGGGCCTCGGCCAACAAGTTCTCCCTGATCGGCGCGCTGCGGGCGGCCGCGCAGCTGATCGCCTACGAGCTCCCGCTGATCCTGGCCGCGGTGGCCGTGGCCATGCTGGCCGGGACGCTCTCGCTGATCGGGATCGTGGAGGCCCAGCGCGACTTCGTGTGGTTCGCACTGCTCCAGCCGTTCGGCCTGCTGATCTTCATCATGGCCTCCCTGGCGGAGCTGGTCCGCACGCCGTTCGACATGCCCATCGCCGACTCCGAGATCATCTTCGGCGCGTACACCGAGTACACCGGCATGAAGTTCGCGTTCTTCCTGCTGGCCGAGTATGCGGGCATCGTCGTCCTCTCCGCGCTGGCCTCGGTCCTGTACCTGGGCGGGTACCTGGCCCCGCCGGGGTTGGACTTCCTGCCTGGACCCATCTGGATGTCGGCCAAGATCGGCGGCGTCTCGTTCCTCATCATCTGGCTCCGGGCCACCTACCCCCGCCTCCGCGAGGACCAGCTCCAGCGGTTCTCCTGGATCGTCCTGATCCCGCTGGCCCTGGCCAACATCATGATCACCGCTGTGGTGAAGGTGGTGGTGAAGTAGATGGCCGTCGAGACGCGGATGCCGCAGGAGGAGGCCGTCGAGCCGTTCCGTCCGGCCACGCCGCCCGGCCGGGTCTCGGTGGACGGGCAGGACTACCGCCGCCGCAGCCCCATGGCCGTGTGGCTGCTCAGCCTCTTCACCCTGGGCATCTACGCCATGGTCTGGCACTACAAGGCAAACGACGAGGCCCGCCGGTACCTCCGCGACCCCCAGATCCTCCCCGGGCTGTCGCTGATCGCCTTCGCCTTGAACGGCGCGGTGGTCACGCCCCTGGTCCTGTACCTGTTCCTCGCGGACCGGATCACGTTCCTGGGAGTGGTCCTGTGGCTGGCGGTGGGCCTCCCCTTCGCCATCCCGGCCATGGTGTCGGTGTACCGGACGGGGGAGCGGATCGCCCGGATGCAGGAGAAGGCGGGCCGCGAGCCCACGTCTTCCGGCATCGTCGGGGTGCTGGCCCTGCCCGCCCTGCTGGCCACGGTTCCCTACTACCAGGCCGAGCTGAACCAGATCTGGGGACGTACGGCCCTCCTGCCCGGCATCGGGCTGGCCAAGGGCCTGCTGGTCACCCTGAAGCACCTGCTGTCTCGCTCCATCACCCAGCAGTATCCGCACGAGAAGCCCGACCTCCCGCCCCGGACCCGCGGAGTGATCTCGCTGAAGGCCGAGAACTGCACGGTGTGCTGGAAGTGCTCCCGCGAATGCCCGGACTGGTGCATCTACATCGAGTCGCACAAGGAGACGCACGAGCCGGCCTCCGGCGGGCGGGCTCGCAGCTCCAAGGTCCTGGACCGGTTCGCCATCGACTACGCGCTGTGCATGTACTGCGGCATCTGCGTCGAGGTGTGCCCGTTCGACGCGCTGTTCTGGAGTCCGGAGTTCGAGTACGCCACCTACGGCATCACCGAGTTGACCCACGAAAAAGAGAAGCTCGATGAGTGGAACTACACGGTGCTCCCGCCGCCGGAGCTGGAGGAGGGCGCGGAGCCCGTCGAGGAGGCCCCCGTCGAGCCCTCGGCGCCCGTGGTGCAGGCCGCGGTCCAGGCGCCTTCGGAGGAGGCCCCGCCCGCAGCTCCAGCGCCTGCCCAGCAGGCCGTGGGCACGCCCGCCGCCGGCGAGCGTCCGGCGCACGTCGAACCGGACCAGGCGACGTACGACCGGGTGCTCCAGGAGGAGCTGGACAAGGGGACATCCCGGCGGGTGGCCGAGGGGCGGGCCAAGGCTGCCGCCGTCCGAGCCGCCCGGGCCACGGCGGAGGAGGGGGGCTCGTGACCACCCCGGAGTTGGTGTTCTCGGTCCTGGCCCTGATCGGGGCGGGCGGGGCCGTCCTCCTGGTGACGGCGAAGAACGTGGTCCATGCCGCGCTGTACCTGGTAGTGACCCTGGCCGCCGTGGCCGCGGTGTACCTCGTGCTGACGTCGGAGTTCGTGGCCTGGACCCAGGTCCTGATCTACGTGGGGGCCATCGTGGTCCTGCTCCTGTTCAGCCTGATGCTGACCCGGGCCCCGATCGGCCGCGAGGCCCTGGACAACCAGCAGCGGGGGGTCGCCGCCCTGGTGGGGGCGGCGATCCTCGGCGGACTGGCCTACCTCCTGAACGACGCCTTCCGCGGCGCCAGGATCAAGCTGGAGCCCACGTTC
>DASWKD010000277.1:0-2577 GCA_036396815.1 Actinomycetota bacterium
CGGCTCCGTGGAGGGCGGCCAGGGCCTGTGCGGCCGCGGCGGTCACCGACCGACCGGGGCCCGCCAGGAGCGCTCCTCCAGGGCCCAGGAGCGTGCCATCCAGGTCCGTGTAGATCACCGAGGGCCGGATGGCCGCCAGGGCCTGGGCGTGGTCGGCGGCCCGCTTCATGCGCCGCGGTACCCGGCCACGGAGGATGCGGGGGGGCGCTCGTGCACCGGGATGGGCGTGGCCTCCATCACGTACCGGCCGTCCTCCTTGTCGAACAGGTGCAGGGGGCCGGGCTCCGGGGCGGACAGGACGCCCGAGGACCGGAGGCGGGCCGCGGCGGCCTCCAGGATGGCGTAGGCCATCCGGGACAGCTCCCGGGTGGTCCTGTTGCGATGGGTCCGCCGCACCAGGTCCACCTGGGCGATGACGTCCACCCCGAACCTGGCTGCCACGTCCACCAGTAGCCCGATCTCCACCGCGTACCCCGTGAAGAAGGGCACCTGCTCCAGGACCTCCCGCCGGCCGCCGTACTCGCCCGACAGGGGCTGGATCAGGCCGGAGAGCTTGGGCCAGAACGCGTTCAGCAGAGGCCGGGCCAGGAGCTCGGTGACCCGCCCTCCACCCAGCGGGTCGGCCTCGGCGCCTTCCAGGGGGCGCTCGTAGAAGCCCTTGACGAAGCCCACCTCCCGGTGGTGCAGGAGCGGGCCCAGCAGTCCGTACACGAACCGCGGATGGAAGTCGGTAACGTCGGCGTCCACCCACAGGATGATGTCGCCACGAAGGACGAACAGGCTCTTCCACATGGCGTCGCCCTTGCCGCCCAGGTGGGGGACGCTGGGCACAAGCTCCGCGTCCTGGAACACGGTGGCCCCTGCGCGCTCGGCGGCCTCGGCCGTCCCATCGGTGGAGGCGGAGTCCATCACCGCGATCTCGTCCACCAGGCCGGTGTCCATCAGGTGCTCGCGGACGGCGGCCACGATGCCGCCCACGGTTCCGGCCTCGTTGAGCGTGGGGATGCACACGGACACCACGGCGCCCTGCTTGCGGGCCCGCAGGTCGTCGAGGTCCCCGAACCGCTCGTGATGGAAGGTGCGGCGCTCGAACCAGTCGGTCACGGTGGGCGATGATACCGCGGGTCTGCTCAGCCAGCCGCGGCGCCGGTGGCCGAGAGAGCCAACGCGTGGAGCTCGGACGGGTCGGGCAGCCTGGTCCAGGCGCCCAGCACCCGGCCCGACCGCCCGGCGACCACGATGGTGGGAACCCGGCGGATCCCGTACCGGCGGGCCACCTCCGGGCGGGCCGCCACGTCCACCTGGCCGAAGGCCGCCCCGGCCCGCCTGGCGGCCTCTTCCAGGTGGGGCCGCGCCGTGCGGCATGGCCCGCAGGACGGGGTGGAGAACTGGACGATGGCCGGCCCGGCCAGGCCCAGCCACCCAAGGTCCAGCCGGGTCAACCGTCGGGGAGGCCGGACCCACAGGGTGTAGGCCAGGAAGGCCGAGCCCACCACGGTGGCGGCGATCAGCAGCCGGACGGTCAACGCGAGCCCTCCCCAGCAGGCGCGGTGATCCGCCGGGGGACCCGCCCGCGGGTGGCCAGCCGGCGCCCGATCACGTACGCCTCGCACCCCACGCACAGCCCGGTCACCGCGGCCAGCAGGGCCAGGGCCGAGACGAGGAGGCCCAGACCCCATGCCAGCCCCGTGGCCCCGGGACCAAAGTGGGCCAACGAGGCGCCGGTCAGGAACAGGAAGCCCAGGGTGTTGGCGAACCTGGGGGGGCCGGCCTCCTCCAGCTCCCGGGCGGAACCGAGGAAGCGCCTGCGGACCCACCGGAACAGGTGCGCGTAGGGGTTCAGGCGGGGGCCTCCCAGGGAGGCCAGGGCCAGCACCACGGCCAGCAGGGGGAGGACCTCCGGCCGCTGGAAGACATAGCCCAGCAGGAGGAGGCTTCCGGTGATGCCCTGGCCCAACCGGGGCTGACGGGGGTCGATCACTGCGGTCCTCCTGTGGAACGGGGTTGAATCCTACCCCCATGATATGATTTCCGGCAACCCCCCTGGCTTCGGGGCCGGGACAGGGCTACGATCGGGCAGAGGAGACATGTTCAGGGTCAGCCAGAAGACCGAATACGCGTTGAGGGCCCTGATCGAGCTGGCCCTCCGGGGCGGCTCCGATCCCGTGCCGGCCCGTGAGATCTCCGAGGCCCAGGGCATCCCCCTCCGGTTCCTCGAGCAGCAGCTGGCCCAGCTGCACAAGGCCGGGCTGGTCGAGAGCTTCCGGGGGGCCGGCGGCGGGTGCCGGCTGGGCTCGCCGCCCTCCCAGATCACGGTGGCCCGGGTGGTTGACACCATGGAGGGCCCCTACTTCCCCATGTACTGCCTGGCGCCCGAGGACCACACCTGCTTCCAGGACTCGCGGTGCGGCCTCCAGGAGCTGTGGGGCGACGTCCACCAGGCCGTGCGAGGGGTCTTCGAGCGGGTCACCGTGGCCGACCTGGCCATGCGTCACCGTCGGGTGGCCCCCGAGAACCCTGTGTGGACGGCGGAGGACCTCCTGCGCCCCGCCGCTCGCTCTTCTTGACACCGGGGCT
>DASWKD010000278.1:0-4499 GCA_036396815.1 Actinomycetota bacterium
GACGGCGTGCGCGAGGCCGCGGGGCGCGTCCTGTTCGATGTAGGTCACCCGGACGCCCCACGCGGAACCGTCCCCCACCGCGGCGCGGATTTCCGCCTGTGTATCGCCGACGACGATCCCGATATCGCGGATGCCGGCCTCGGCCAGCGACAGGATGATCCGCTCCACGATGGAACGGCCGCCCACCCGGAGCAGCGGCTTGGGCACCTTGTCGGTGAGGGGGCGCAGGCGCTGGCCCCGGCCGCCGGCCATGATCACGGCCACGGGCCCTTCCGGTGATGGGGTCGGTGCGATGGTTCCCTCCTCCTCGCGCGGCGAGTATGTCACAGGCCCTCTGTTCCCCCGGACAGGTCCAGGACCCATGCCGCCAGCTGCTCCGCAGCGTCGGGACGGCCAAGCGAACGAGCCGCGTCCGACATGCTGCTGCGCCGGGCCGGGTCGGCGGCCAGCTCCTCGAGGATGGGACCGATGCGCTCCGCGGTGGCGTCGGCATCCGGGACGGCCACCGCGGCCCCGGCCCGGACCAGCGGTCCGGCGTTCCGGGTCTGGTGGTCGCCGGTGGCGTGGGGGTAGGGAACCAGGACCGCGGGGAGCCCGGCCGCGGCGAGCTCGGCCACGGTGCCCGCCCCCGCCCGGCACACCGCCACATCGGCCGCGGCGTACGCGTGGTCCATGCGCTCCAGGAACGCCATCGCCGTGGCAACACCGGTGGCTCCCATCCGGTCCAGCTCGGCGGTCACCCGGTCCGCGTGCTCTTTCCCGGCCTTGATCACCAGGCGGACGTCCGTGCGGTCCTTCCACCGTCCGGCCAGGCCCACGCCCACCTGGTTCAGCCGCATGGCCCCCAGGCTGCCCCCCAGGACCAGAACCGCGGTCACGCTCTCCGGGAGGTCGAGGGCCTTCCGGGCGTCGGCCCGGAGGGCTTGGCGATCCAGCCGGGCCACGGCGGGGTCCATGGGCATCCCCGTGACCCTGGCCCGTCGCCGGACCCGGGGCGGGAAGCTGGGGCCCGCGTCCCGGAAGGACAGCGCGAGGTTCGGCGTGAGGCGGGCCGCCACGCGGTTGGCGAGCCCGGGCACGGCGCCGGACTCATGGACCAGCCGGGGGATGCGACGGAGCCAAGCCGCGGCGACCACCGGCAGGCTGGCGTACCCGCCCATCCCCACGGCCACCGTGGCCCCCTCCCGTCGCAGGATCCGGCCGGCCTGCACCGTGGCCCGGAGGAGGGACCACCCGGCCCGGACCGGGCCGAGCCCGAACGACCGGGGCAGGGGGCGCATGTCCACCAGCCGGAGCGGGTACCCCCGCTCGGGGATCAGCGATCCCTCCAACCCGCGGGGCGTTCCCACGAAGCAGATCCGGGCCTCCGGCGAGCGGCGCGCGATCTCGTCGGCCAGGGCCAGGCCGGGGAAGATGTGCCCGCCGGTCCCCCCCGCGGCGATCACGACGGACGGCGCCACGGTCACGCCGTCCGGGCACGTTTCCGGCCGGCCCGTCCGATCGAAGCCAGCACGCCCACGGCGGCCATCGACACCACCAGCGAGGACCCGCCGAAAGACACGAACGGCAGCGGAACCCCCGTGATCGGCAGCAGTCCCGTCACCGCGCCCAGGTTGATCACCGCTTGGAGCCCCAGCCATGCGGTGATGCCTGTGGCCAGGAGGCGCCCGAAGGTGTCCGGCGCCCGGAGGGCGATGCGGACGCCGGCGTAGACCAGGGTCGCGAAGAGCCCCAGCACCAGCAGGGCCCCGAGCAGCCCCAGCTCCTCGCCGATGATCGAGTAGATGAAGTCCGTGTGTGCGTTCGGCACGTACAGCCACTTCTGCCGGCTGGCCCCCAGGCCCACCCCGAACAGCCCGCCGGACCCCAGGCCGATCAGCGACTGGATGGTCTGGTAGCCGTCGCCCTGCGGGTCGCCCCACGGGTTCAGGAAGGAGACGAACCGCGCCCACCGGTACGCTTCCGTGTATATCGCCGCGAACCCCAGCGTCGCCGCGGCCCCGGCGGCGGCGGCCAGGTGGCGGAGGCGGGCCCCCGCCGCGAAGGCCAGGGAGAACGCCGAGGCCAGGAGGATCACGGCGGTCCCCATGTCCGGCTGGAGGAGGATCAGGCCCCCCACGCCGGCCACGACAACCGCCAGGGGGATCAGCACCGCCCTCGGCTCGTGGACGTGCTTCAGGCGGCGGGTCAGCAGGGTGGCGCCGAACACCACCAGGGCCAGCTTGGCGATCTCCGAGGGCTGGACCGTGACCGGCCCCAGGCTCAGCCACCGGGCGGATCCCCCCGCCACCGTGCCGATGCCCGGCAGCAGGACCACCACCAGGAGCGCCCCGGTGACCACCAGGAACGGCACGGACAGCCGCTGCCAGGCCTGGTAGCGCATCCGCATGGCCACCCGGAGGAACAGCGCCCCGACCACCGCGTAGGCGGCTTGCCGGTTGAAGAACAGGAAGCTCGAGCCGAACCGGTCGTAGGCCGCGACCGACGACGCGGACAGCACCATGGCCAGCCCGATCAGCACCAGGGAGGCCGTGGACACCATCAGCAGGCGGACCGACCGGTCCTGGGGGCGGCCGGCAGGCCGCTCGTCCGGGGCAACCACCCGGAGGGCGGGACGCCGCGACGCCGTGCGGCGGGGGGCGGCTCGTCGGGCCCGGTTCGTCTCAGGCATGCGCGGCCCTCCGCTCCATCTCCCGGGCGGCCGCGGCGAACCGCTCCCCACGCTCCCGGTAGTCGCGGAACATGTCCATGCTGGCGCAGGCCGGGGCCAGCAGGACGTCGGTCCCCGCTCCGGCCAGGCCGGCCGCCTCTTCCACGGCGGCCTCCATGGTCCGGGCCCGGCGGACGGGGACCACCCCCTCGAACAGCGACGCGATCTCCTCCGCGGCCCGGCCGATCGCCACCACGGCTGCCAGGCGGTCGGCCACGGACCGCAGGGGACCGAGGTCCACGCCCTTGGACAGGCCGCCGGCGATCAGCACCACCCGCTCGTGCCCGGAGATGGAGGCCACCGCGGCGTGCGGGTTGGTGGCCTTCGAGTCGTCCACGAACCGGACCCCGGCCACCTCGGCCACCACCCGGCCCCGGTGCTCCCCCACCACGTGGGCGGCCAGGGCCCGCTGCACGGCTCCTGGGTCCACGCCGAACGCCATAGCGCACAGCGCGGCCGCGGACGCGTTGGCCCGGAAGGTCCCCGACCGGTCCACCGGCGGTCCCAGGTCGTGCCGCGCGCCATGCCACCTGACCACCAGGCGGTCGTCCTCGAACCCGGCGGCGTGGTCCGGACCCGGGGGGCCGTCGGTGAACCAGGCCACGGCGCACGGAGCCCGCTCCGACACCCGCCGGGCCGCTGAGTCGGCGGCGTTGCCGGCGTGCACGTCGCTCCCGCCCTGCTGCTCGAAGATCCGGGCCTTAGCCGCGGCATAGGCCTCCATGCTCGGATGCCAGTCCAGGTGGTCGGGGGCCAGGTTGAGGAGGGCCGAAACCCGGGGATGGAACGTCCGGTGGAACCGGAGCTGGAAGGAGGACGCCTCCACCACCAGGGCCTGGCGCCCTTCCCGGGCGGCCCGGGAGAACGGGTGTCCCACGTTGCCACAGGCCACGGCATCTCGCCCCGCTTCGCGCATGGCCGCGGCCACAAGCTCCGTGGTGGTCGTCTTGCCGTTCGTCCCGGTGATGGCCACGTACGGGCAGGTGGCCAGCCGGGCCCCCAGCTCCAGCTCGCTCCACACCTCCACCCCGCGGGCGGCGGCCTCGGTCAGGATGGGCGCGCCCTCGGGAACGCCGGGGCTGACCACTACCAGCTCCGCTCCGTTCAGGTGCGATGGATGGTGACCCCCGGCCCGCACCGTGGCGCCCAGGCCGTCCGCCGCGGCCGCGGCCTCCCCCAGATCCTCGGCGGGACGGGCCTCGGACACCGTGACCTTGGCCCCTCGCTCGCGGAGGGCCTCCGCCGCAGCCAGACCGCTGTGCCCCAGGCCCACCACCAGCACGCGCCGGCCGCGCAGGTTCACGTGATCCCCCCCCGGGCCAGGAAGTCCGCGTAGAACAGGCCCAGGCCGAAGGCCACCGAGAGACCGGCCACGATCCAGAACCGGACGATCACCGTGAACTCGTGCCACCCCAGAACCTCGAAGTGATGATGGATCGGCGCCATGCGGAACATCCGCCGCTTGAACAGTCGGAACGAGGCCACCTGCAGGATCACCGACGTGGTCTCCAGCACGTACAGACCGCCCAGGATCACCAGCAGGAGCTGCGTGTCGGTGGCCACGGCCATGGCCCCGATCAGTCCGCCGATGGCCAGCGAGCCCGTGTCGCCCATGAAGATCTTGGCCGGCGCGGCGTTCCACCACAGGAAGCCGGCGATGGCCCCCATGGCCGCGGCGGCCACGATGGCCAGGTCCAGCGCGGTGTTGACGTCCACGTCGTAGCAGCCCGGCCCGGTCAGGGCCCCGCACGTGTGACGGAACTGCCAGAACGAGATGATCACGTATGCC
>DASWKD010000279.1:0-4576 GCA_036396815.1 Actinomycetota bacterium
GCGAGGAGGTCCTGGTGGTCGGGACGTTGCCGGACCCCGACGTGGACGAGGGGACCTCGGCGGCGGCCAGGGACGAGGCCCGGCTGTCGCGGGCCCAGGCCTTCCGCGAGGAGAGCCGACGACACCGGCTCCGGATCGCCCGGGAGGCGCAGTTCCGGTTCCGGCGCAGGGTGTCGTGGGGCGTGGAGATGGGCGGTGAGCGGTACCTGTTCACCACGGCCGCCGTCCCGGTCATGACCCGCCTCCGCATGCCGGAGCGCGCCGTGCTGGACACCCTTGTCGCGGCCGGCGTGGCCCGGAGCCGGAGCGAGGCCCTGGCCTGGTGCGTGCGCCTGGTGGGCGAGAACGAGGAGGCCTGGCTTGACCAGCTCCGCGAAGCCCTGGGCGCGGTGGAGGCCGTGCGGTCCCAGGGCCCTGCGGCCCGGACGGGGACCGAGTGATGGCCCGCTTCGTGGACGCCATCGTGAACGGCCCGCCGGTCCCGGCCGGCGGCAACGGCTCCGGGGGCGATGAAGCCCTCGACGCGTACTCGTCGGTGGTGACCTCGGTGGCCGAACGGCTGATCCCCTCGGTGGCCAGCCTCCGGGTGGCCCGGCGGGTCCGGGGCGGCCGGCGCGCAGACGGGGCCGGCTCGGCCGTGATCATCACCCCCGACGGCTTCCTGATGACCTCGGCTCACGTGGTGGCCCGGGCCGACGGCGGGCGGGCCGCGTTCGTGGACGGACGCGAGATCTCGTTCGAGGCCGTGGGCACCGATCCCCTGTCCGACCTGGCCGTGATCCGGGTGGCCGCCGACGACCTTCCGGCGGCCGAGCTCGGCGACGCCGACGCCCTCCGGGTGGGCCAGCTGGTGGTGGCGGTGGGCAATCCCCTCGGGTTCGCCGGCTCGGTGACGGCCGGGGTGGTCAGCGCCACCGGGCGGGCGTTCCCGACCCGCAACGGCTCGGCGGTGCGCATCGTGGAGAACGTGATCCAGACCGACGCCGCGCTGAACCCCGGCAACTCGGGGGGCGCCCTGGCCGACGCCTCCGGCCGCGTGGTCGGCGTGAACACCGCGGTGGCCGGGGTGGGCCTGGGCCTGGCCGTGCCGGTCAACGCCACCACCCGGCAGATCATCGCCACGCTGATGACCGAGGGCCGGTTCCGGCGGGCGTACCTGGGCATCGCCGGAGGCCCCCGGCCCCTGCCGCCGCGGGTGGCTCGCGACCGGGGCGTGGAGCGCGGGGTGGAGGTGGTCCAGGTGGTCGAGGACAGTCCGGCCGCGCGGGCCGGCCTGCGCACCGAGGACCTGGTCCTGGCCGTGGACGGCGAGACGATCCAGGACGTGGGCGACCTCCAGCGGCTGATGACCCACGACCGGATCGGGCGCGTGGTGACCATCACGGTGTTCCGGGAGGGGAAGACCGTGGACCTCCGGGCCGAGCCGGTGGAGCTCGAGGGATGAGCCTGCTGGTCGGCGCAGGGCTGTCGCAGTCGGCCACCTCGGACGTGGTGGCCGACGCCCGGTGGCTGGAGGAGCACGGCTTCGACTTCCTGACCATCACCGATCACCTCCCGGGGCGGCGGCCGTCGCTGGAGACGTGGACCCAGCTGACGTGGGTGGCCGCCCACACCGTGCGCATCTTGGTGGGCACGAACGTCCTGGGCCTGCCGTACCGCTCCCCGGCCGTGCTGGCCAAGATGGTCGAGACCCTGGACCGGCTGTCGGGCGGGCGGCTGATCCTCGGCCTGGGCGCCGGCGGGAGCAACGAGGAGTTCTCGTCGATGGGCCTCCCGGTGCGCACGCCCGGGGAGAAGATCGACGCCCTGGAGGAGGCCCTGACCATCATGCGCGGCCTGTGGACCGAGGCCACGTTCACGTTCCAGGGCCGGCACTACCAGGTGCGGGACGCACAGCTCGAGCCGAAGCCCGAGCGGCGGATCCCCATCTGGCTGGGGACGTACGGGAAGCGCTCGGTGTCGCTGACCGGACGCCTGGCCGACGGCTGGCTGCCCTCGATGCCGTTCGCGCCGCCGGAGCGCATGGCCGAGCTGCGCGAGCTCCTGCTCCGCGCGGCCGAGGACGCCGGCCGCGATCCCGCCGAGATCACCGTGGCCTACAACGTGTCCGTGCAGATCGGCGAGGGGCTGCGGGCCGACGAACGGTCGGTGACCGGCGGGCCGGACCAGGTGACCACCCGCCTCCGCGAGCTGGTGGACCGGCTGGGCCTGGGGGCCATCAGCCTGTGGATCCGCGGCGCCGACCAGCGACAGCGGTTCGCCGAGGAGATCCTCCCCGCCCTCCGGTAGCATCGCCTCCGTGACGTGCAACCCTCGGCACCGGCCGGTGCCCGCACCCATCAACACCGTCAGCGAGGAGGACGCGCTGTCGGCCTCGCGCGGGTTCCGCGACGTCATGGCCACCCGGCGCTCGATCCGCGAGTTCTCGACCGAACCCGTGGATCCCGAGCTGATCCGCAACGCCATCGCCACCGCGAACACTGCTCCGTCGGGGGCCAACATCCAGCCCTGGCGGTTCGTGGTGGTCACCGACCCGGCCGTCAAGCGCCGTATCCGGGCGGGCGCCGAGGAGGAGGAGCGGGCCTTCTACGGGTCGCGGGCCTCCGAGGAGTGGCTGGAGGCGCTGGCGCCCCTGGGCACAGACTGGCGGAAGCCCTTCCTGGAGGACGCCCCGTACCTGATGGTGGTGTTCGAGGTCCACAAGGGGCCCGGCGTCCCGAAGCCCTACTACGTCAAGGAGTCGGTGGGGGTCGCCGTGGGGCTGCTGCTGGCATCGCTGCATCAGGCCGGGCTGGCCACGCTGACCCACACCCCGAGCCCGATGCGGTTCCTGAACCAGATACTGGGCCGCCCGAAGCACGAGCGCCCGTTCGTGCTGATCCCCGTCGGTCGCCCGGCGCCCGCAGCCACGGTCCCCCAGCTCGCGAAGAAGGATCCCGACCGGGTCACCGACTGGCTGTAGGGGACGTCAGCGTCCAGGAAGGCTTCCCGCTCACGGCACCCCGCCGCTCTATTCCGGTGAGATATCTGAGACATGGGTGAGATGGATGAGCCGCCGATCCCGATCGACGAACCAGGAGATCCCGACCGCCTGGAATCCGGTCTCCACAGGCACCCAGACCGTCTCCTCGCCTGATCCCCAAGGTCGCTGACAGAGACGCACCAAGAAGGAAACGACGGGTTGCTGAGTGTCAGGGGAAGGGTGCTCCAGGAGCCAGTCGCTCAGGACGCCATCAACGTCGTGGAGGGCGAACGGCTCGTCCTGACCGGACGTCATTCAGCCACGCGCGAAGCTGGTCGAACGTGATGAGGTCGTCCGGTTCCCCACCCTCCCGGATGGAGGCCTCCACCTCTCGGACCCGAAGGAGGTAGGCCGCGTCACGCTGGCGGTCCCGTCGGTAGCGCGCGAGCACTTCTCCGCGCGATGACCCACTCTGCATGTTCCCGTCCTCCGGGTGCTGCTCGTGACCCATACCAACCCTACTCCTCTCTCCATCGGATCTCCCTCATGTCGGTTCGATGTGCCAGGGCTCGTGGGCGACGGGGAAGGCCAGGCCGCATGCCGGGGCCTCGGCGTGAGCCCGGGCCCGGGCGCCGGGTGACGGGAAGCCGAGGTCGGCGGCCAGGCCCACCTCGTGCTTCGACCGGCCAGGTGGGGCGGCCAGGTCGGGGCGTGACGCGTGCAGGCGGGCCTGCTCCTGGTGCGTCCGGAACCCGGACACGATGAACAGGCCGGGGACCCGTCCGAACAGGCACGACAGCGCGGCCGCGAACGCCGGCTGGAGGCCCTGCCCGCCCGGGGGCGAGCGGACCACGGCCCGGGCCTCCGCGGCCACCGCGCGGGACGGCCCCAGGCCGATCGCCGCCTCGACCTCCACCCGGACCACGACCTCGTCCGGGCGATCGCACCGGCACCACACCAGACGGGCACCGTTCCGCCCGGCGTAGTCGGCGGCCACGGCCTCCACCGAGGCGCCGGACGGCCGGACCAGCTCCTGGGCGGCGGCCAGCGCCGAGGCGTCGGCGGCGGCCTGGGCCCGGGCCCGGGCGGCCGCCGCTCCGCCCACGCCGGAGACCAGCACCGCGCACAGCGCGGCCAGGGCCAGCACGCCGGCCATGAGCACGGTGGCGCCACCCCGCTCACCCACCGTCGACCTCCTGGCGCATCGTGGCCTGGCGGGTCAGCTCGACGTCATCGGGGAACAGCCACCGGGCGAACGGCACGGCCAGCGGGGCCCGGTACCGTACCCGGACCGTGACCGGCTGGCCGGCGGCCCCGCCGCGGTGGACCTCGACCTCGGTGCGCTCCTCGTCCAGGCCGGACCGGGAGATCACCGAGGCCCGGACCCGGTCGTCGTCCGTGGTCACCGCGGCCTCCCGGGCGCCTTCCCGGGCTCCGGTGGCAACGGCCAGCACGTCGCGGCCCACCAGGCCAACCTGGACCACCGCCAGGGCCAGCACCAGGACCAGGGGGAGGACCAGCGCCAGCTCCACGGCCGCGCTCCCCCGCTGGCGCATCACTCCCCGCCGATGATCCGTTCGATCACGTGGTCGAAGAACGCGGGCAGCTTGCCCG
>DASWKD010000280.1:0-2575 GCA_036396815.1 Actinomycetota bacterium
CGGGAGGGCGTCCGGACCACCGTGGTGTACCCGCTCCTCAAGCGGCACCGAACCCTGACCCTGCGGGTGGCGTCCGGAGAGCTGGAGCTCCCCCTCCCGTAACCGTGTCGGTGGCGACCGGTACGCTTCCGCCGTGCTGGACCTGCTGTTCGCCTCCCGCTGCGCCTCCTGCGGCGCCTACGGCCCGGCGCTGTGCCGGGCGTGCGCCGCCGCCGCCGGCGTGATCTTCGCCCCCGTGTGCGAGCGATGTGGACGCCCCACCGAGGAGCCTGTCCCGGCGTGCGGCGACTGCCCTCCGCCGAACCTCACCCGGGCCCGGGCGCCGTTCCTGTACCAGGGCCCGGTGGCCGACGCCATCCGGGCCCTGAAGTTCCGGGGGTGGGGGTGGCTGGCTGGGTCCCTGGGCGGAGCCATGGCCCACGCCCTGGGACCCGACCGCGCCGACGTGATCACCTGGGTGCCCCTGACCCGGCGCCGGCGGGCGGCTCGGGGGTTCGACCAGGCCCAGCTGCTGGCCCGGGCCGTGGCCCGGCGCCTGGACCTGCCGTGGTCCCGGCTCCTTCACCGGTCCCGCCACACCGGGTCCCAAGCCCGACGCGGCGGCCGGGAGCGCAGGACGGCCCTGGAGGGGACCTTCTGGGCTCGATCCCCGGTCCCCGGCTCGATCCTGCTGGTGGACGACGTGCTGACCACGGGGGCCACCGCCGCTGCCTGCGCGGCCGCGCTCCGGGAGGCCGGCGCCGGGCGGGTGATCCTGCTCACCGCGGCTCGGTCCCTGGGGACGGGGGTTCCGGCCCGCTGCTTCGGCGGCTACAATCGAACCGGGCCCTCGCCTGGGTCTGTGGTTGCCCGGGGGGACGACCCCCGGTAGTCGATGCCAGCCGCAGGCGAAACGACCCACGTAAGGCGACCGTTGGTCGCCGAGCATGGTGCGGCTTAGATGTAAGTCCTGCCCCGGGTCTCCCGGGAGAAGGTGCGAAACCGCTCCGGCGGCCACCACCTCAGCAGGCGGGTGTGGGGGCAAAGACCAGGTCAGCCGGGTGAGGGCCTCGGGGGGCCGGGTCGCCGATCCGGCCCCCCTCGTTCCCCGCGAGGGGGGAAGGAGGGCGGATGGACCTCGTCGTCAAGGGCCGCGGTGGCAGGGTCTCGGACGCCGTCAAGGAGCGGATCGAGCGGAAGGTGGCCAAGCTGTCCCGGCTGGAGTCCAAGATCCAGCGCGTGGAGGTGGAGGTGATCCACGAGCCCACCCCCAGGATCAACGGGGGCCACCGCATCGAGGCCTCGGCCCGCACCGCAAGACGGACCTTCCGGGCATCGGCGGCCGGGGCCGATGTGGACGCGGCCCTGGAGCAGGTGGTCAGCCGTCTGGGCCGCCAGGTCTCCGACGACCACGGCAGGCGCCGCGCTCGGATGATCGAAGGGGCGAATCGGGTAAAATCAGCCGACCGGCAGCCAGAGGTTCCCGAAGCCTAGGAGGCTTGACTTGGCCAAGAAGGACACGGCGGCCACCGAACGAGAATCGCTGCGCGTGCTGATCGTGGACGATCACGGCCTGTTCCGTAAGGGTCTCCAGATGGTCCTCCAGCAGGAGCCGGACCTGGAGGTCGTGGGCGAGGGCGCCGACGGCCAGGAGGCCGTGGAGAAGGCCCAGGAGCTCATGCCGGACGTGGTCCTGATGGACGTCCGGATGCCCAAGCGAGGAGGCATCGAGGCCACCCAGCAGATCAAAGAGCTCCTCCCGCACGCCAAGATCCTGATGCTCACCATCAGCGACGAAGAGGCCGACCTGTACGACGCCATCAAGGCCGGCGCGGCCGGGTACCTGCTCAAGGAGATCCCCAGCGAGGAGGTGGCCGACGCCATCCGGGGCGTGTGGGCCGGGCAGTCCCGGATCTCGCCGTCCATGGCCGCCAAGCTCCTGACCGAGTTCCAGGCCATGAGCAAGCGTGCCGAGGAGCGGTCCCAGCTCCCCAGCCCCAAGCTCACCGAGCGGGAGATGGAGGTCCTCCGGCTGGTGGCCAAGGGCCTCAACAACCGGGACATCGCCAAGGACCTGTTCATCTCCGAGAACACGGTCAAGAACCACATCCGCAACATCCTGGAGAAGCTCCAGCTCCACTCCCGCATGGAGGCCGTGGTGTACGCGGTCCGGGAGAAGCTCCTCGAGATCAAGTAGGCCGGAGCCGATGGCAGTCCAGCCCGGCCGGGCCCGTCTGGTCCGCCGGGCGAGCATCCTGCTGATCGGGGCCCAGGTGACGCTGTGGGGCTGCCTGGGCGTGTGGGCCAGGCTGGCGCCCGTCCAGATCGACGAGCTCACCGGCCGCGAGAGCTCCGCGGGACTCGTGGTCGCGTTCTACTACGTGGCCGCGGCGGTCGGGGCCCGGCTCACCGGTCGGATCATGGACCGCTCGGGGCGGCGGCCCGGGCTTCTCCTCGGCCACGCCGCCCTGTGCGTCGGGGGACTGATGTCGTTCGGTGCGATCCGGGCCGGCAGCAGCGCGGGCCTCCTGGGCGCCACGCTCGTCGTGGGATTCGGGGCGGCGGCCGCCCTCCTGGGCCGCACAGCGATGGCCGA
>DASWKD010000281.1:0-2612 GCA_036396815.1 Actinomycetota bacterium
ATCGGCTCGATATAGGTGGCATCTGCGAACTCGGGGTCGGTCATGATCGTGGCCGGGTTGGAGTTGACCAGGATCACGCGGATGCCCTCGGCCCGGAGGACCTTGCAGGCCTGGGTGCCCGAGTAATCGAACTCGCAGGCCTGGCCGATCACGATGGGGCCCGAGCCGATGACCAGGACGGACCTAGGAGAGCGGGATCTCGGCACGCGCATCTCCCTTCATCAGGCCCTGCCGGCTGACGTGGTACCCCCCCGGCCACGTGGCCGGGCCCTCCCCGGCGCTGCACGAGGCGTTCCCGGTGTAGTGGCTGAATACGGCCTCGCCGTCCGAATGGGGCTCCAGGCCGCGGGCGGTCAGGACCAGCACGGTGCCGTCAGCGGCCGTGGTCCGGAACAGGCCCACGCGGTCCCCCTCGCACACCTCGACCTCCACGCCGCTGGGGATGCCATCCGGATCCGCCGTGAACCGGCCGCTGTCCACGAAGGCGCGCATCTCGACGGCCAGAGCGCTCTGCAGCGCATCCATGGCCAGGACCCGGACCTCCTCGGCGGTGAGCTCCTGGGGACTCGGACCATCATCTCCCGGTCCGAACCGAGGCTCCGGCCTGGTGAACACGATCGCCGCCCACACGGCGACCCCGAGCACCGCGGCCAGGAGGATACCGATCAGGACCTTCACGCCCGCTCCATCAGCGTCACGAAGCGATCGAACAGCCCCCGGGCGTCGTGGGGACCGGGGGCGGCCTCCGGGTGGTACTGCACGCAGAACGCGGGCACGTCCAGGAGGCGCAGCCCCTCGAGCGTCCCGTCGTTGAGGTTCCAGTGGGTGAGGACGGCCTCGCCGAGGTCGGTCCGCACCCGGTCGCCGTCCCGCTCCCACCCCGCCGGGTCCAGGGCGAACCCGTGGTTGTGGCTGGTCACGGCGACCTGCCCGGTGTCCCGGTCCTGGACGGGCTGATTGGCCCCTCGGTGGCCGAAGGTCAGCTTGTAGCTCCGCCCGCCCAGGGCCAGGCCCATGATCTGGTGCCCCAGGCAGATCCCGAACACGGGCACCTCTCCCAGCAGTCCCTTCGTGATCTCGATCGCGTACCTCGTGGCAGCCGGGTCCCCGGGGCCGTTGGACAGGAACACGCCGTCGTAGCCCGCCACCTCCTGTGCGGGGGTCTGCGCCGGCACCACCGTGACCTCGCACCCGGCGGCGGCCAGCCGCCGGAGGATCGAGCGCTTCAGCCCCCAGTCGTACGCGGCCACCCGGAAGCGGGGCTCCGGGGTCTCCACCCCCACCTCCGCCGCGGCATACGGGCGTGGCGTGGAGACCGTCCGGGCCAGGTCGGCGCCCTCCATCCCCGGCGCGGCACGGGCCCGCTCGGCCAGCGAGCCAGGGTCCATGTCCTCCGTGGAGATCGCGGCCCGCATGGCCCCGCGCTCCCGGATGTGGAGGGTCAGGGCCCGGGTGTCGAACCCCTCGATCCCGGGCACGCCGGCCCCGGCCAGCTCGTCCTGGAGGGAGTGCTCGGCCCGCCAGGAGCTGGACCGGCGCGAGGCCTCCCGGACCGCGAACCCGGCCACCTGGATCCGGTCCGACTCGGCGTCCTCCCGGTTCACGCCGTAGTTCCCCTGGTGGGGCGAGGTCATGACCACGATCTGGGCCGCGTAGGAGGGGTCGGTCAGAACCTCCTGGTAGCCGGACATCCCGGTGTTGAACACGACCTCGCCGAAGGCCTCACCCGGAGCGCCGAAGGACTCCCCGGCGAACCAGGTGCCGTCCTCCAGGCACAGCAGGGCCCTCACCGCGCGGGCTCCTCCTCCCGCATGGTGAACGCCCCCCCGAGGAGGGTGTGCTTCACCCGGCCACGCAGGGTCCGTCCGGCGAAGGCGCTGTTCCGCCCGCGCGAGAACGAGGGCCGCTCGCCGACCGTCCACTCCTCCGCGGGGTCGAACACCACCAGGTTGGCGGGCCTCCCGGCGGTCACGGGACCCCCGTGGTCCTCCAGCCCGAGGATCGACGCCGGCGCGGTGGACAGCGCCTCGATCAGCCGGGGCAGGGGGCCCTCCACGTGGGTCAGGACCGCGGCCAGCGCGGTCTCCAGCCCGATGGTCCCCGGCGGAGCCTGGTCGAACTCCTGCTCCTTCTCCTCCACGGCGTGGGGAGCGTGGTCGGTGGCCACGGCGTCCAGGATCCCGTCCAGGAGTCCGGCCCTGAGGACCTCGCGGTCCTCGCCGGCCCGGAGCGGCGGGTTCATCTTCCGGCTGGTGTCGTAGGTCACCAGGTCCTCGTCGGCCATCGACAGGTGGTGCGGGGTCACGTCGGCCGTGACCCGTGTCCCCTCGGCCTTGGCCCGGCGCACGGCCTCCACGGACCCGGCCGCCGACAGGTGGGTCAGGTGCAGGCGTCCACCGGTCAGTCGGGCCAGCAGGAGGTCCCGGGCCACCGTGACCTCCTCCGCCTCCCGGGGCGCCCCGCGCAGGCCGAGGAGCGCCGAGTAGTGCCCCTCGTGCATCTGCCAGCCCTCGGACAGGGCCTCGTCCTGGGCGTGCTGGGAGATCACCACCTCGAAGGCCTTGGCGTACTCCAGGGCCAGGCGCATGACCCGCGACGACGTCACCGAGCGG
>DASWKD010000282.1:0-5986 GCA_036396815.1 Actinomycetota bacterium
AGGGGTGGGGCGCTCCGCGGGGAGCACCCCACCCGGGGACCCTAGGTGACGCTCAGGCTGACCTGGACGGCGGGTGCGGGCCCTTCGCCGTTGCTGGACACGCACAGCGTGCCGGCGTGCTCGCTGCCGGCGGGGAGGCCCGACCCGTCGAAGCTCACGATGACCTCCGAGGTTCCGGCCGGGGCCGTGCTTCCCGAGAGCGGGTCAACGCTGAGCCAGCCGTACGAGGCGACCGCGGAGCAGTCGGCGGCCCCCTCGACGATCGTCCAGTCGAGGGTCTGCCCGTCGGCCAGCGCCCCGTTGGCGATGGTCAACGTGGCCTGGGCCTGTCCGCCCGACGGCACGGTCGCCGACAGGCTTTCCGGCGAGGTCCTGGCCGACGCCCGGCAGTCGGGGTGGGTATCGAAGGCCTCGGTGCCGTCGCTCCGGCTGGTGGGGCTGCCCTGGCTGGCGCTGTACCCTAGGCCGCGCTTGGCGAAGCCCCGCCAGATCAGGCACTGGTTCTCGCCCTCGGTCAGGGCCACGTCGGCAGCCAGGATCGCGTTGCGGGCGTCCGCGAACCCGGGGCTGCACGGCTGGAGCTTCATGCCGTCGAGCACCAGCTGGATGGCCAGGTTGTTCCCGCCGGTCGTCCAGTCCTCGTACACGTTGGGGTTGAAGCCGTGCTTGGCGATGAGGTCCCAGTAGACCTCCCACAGCATCGTGGCCCACACGTAGCCCACGCCATGGGGGACGGCCAGGGTCTTGACGTCGTCGTAGGTCGAGCCGTTCACGGACATGTTCGTGGAGTACCGGGTGGGCCGGATGCCCGCGCCCTGACGGTTCGGCTGGCCCAGGACATAGGGACCCATGCCCCGCGGCGTGACCCCGTTCTCGCCGGGCAGGGTGGTCAGAGCCAGGGCCAGCCAGTCGCTCCACCCCTCGCCCTCGCGCTCCTGGTGGCCGAGGCAACCGCCGGTGTTGGGTCCGCCGGTCAGCCGGTTGGAGATGCCGTGTCCGTACTCGTGGGTGATGATCGAGGATTCGAAGTCCCCGTCCCGGATGATCCCCTTGCTGGGGTCGCCCGACGTCGAGGGCGTCCAGACGTACATCTGCATGCGTGGCTGCGAGCCGTCCACCGGCGTGGCGAAGTTGGCGTTGTTGACGCCGCTCCCGTCCTGGGCCTCGGCCTGGACGTCGTCGTTGCCCAGTCCGCCGCGGCCGTAGTTGTTGACCTGGAAGTTGCCGGAGGCCTCATCGAAGCCGTACCGGTAGAAGACGTCGTGGACGACGTTGTTCCAGTAGAAGAGGTTCGTCACCGCGGCGGGGAAGTTCGCGGTGGGGGGAGCCTCCAGGACCAGCGGGTAGTCGAAGTCCAGACCCTCGCCCCCGAAGGCGTCGGTCCCCGGCAGGGGCAGGCCCACGCTCCCCGTGCTGGTCGTGTCGAGGTACGCGTGGACATTGTTCCCCTGGGTGAACAGGTGCTCGGGGCCGGCGGCGCCGTTCGTGTCGTGCCAGCCCCACGGCGAGGCCAGGGCGTCGGCCGGGTTCTCCACCAGGGTCCGGTCCCCGTCGTTCGGACTCTCGAGGGGCCGGGCGTACACCCGGTAGGAAGAGCCATCCGGCACCGCGTCGGAGGGGCCGGTCGCGGGCCGGGCGTCGCGCCCGGGCACCGCGCGGGCCGTGGCCGCGCTGATGTCCTCGGCCGCGTCCTGGTCCACCAGATCCGCCCGGTCCAGGAGGGTCCCGGTCTCAGCGTCGATGCTGGCCATCCACCAGTGCTGCTGGTCGACCTCCTGGATCTCGAGCCTCCACGCCAGGCGGACCTGTCCCGCGGCCGGCTGGTATGCCAGCACCGCCGGGATGGGGGCCAGCGAGATCCCTCCTTCTGACAGGAGCGTGGCCTGGGCCCGTCCTTCCTCCCGCCGCAGGACCCTCAGGTCCTGGGGCGCGCCCAGATCGAGGCGGCCCGCCGCGGCCGCCACGGCCTGCACCGCGCTCAGGGTGGGACGGCCCGAAGCGGCATCACCCAGGCCGCCGATCAGGCGCGACCCGATGTGCAGGATGTCTCCGTCCTCGGTCACGTTGATGGTCGCGTTGGCGCCGATGACCTCCAGGCCGTGGATCCGCTGGCGGACGTAGACGTGGGTCACGCCGGTGTGGTCCGAGCGGTAGGCGTCCGTCACGGCGACATCAGTCACGTCCGCTCCGGTCACCCCGTACCGGCCGGGATGGGCGCGGAGGTCCTCCAGGGCGGTGGCCACCGGCCCGGCCGGAGCCTCCTCCTCGGCCGCGCCGATCCCCGGGGCCCCCGTCAGGCCCAGGGCCAGGATCCCGATCCCCACTGCCGCCAGCTTCCGCCTCATCGAGCGCTCCTTCCGTCGAGGGTCCTGTCGGAAGTTTCGCCACCCAGGTCGGCGGGACCTTTGTGCAGGCGCACAAAGGGCTCCGGCTGCTCGGTGGTCGATACTCCTCTCGTGCGAACGATCCGCCTGCTCCTAGACCCTCATCCGGACCCGCCGGCCCTGGACACGGCCATCTCCAGGGCCACCCTGGAGGGCGTGGCCCGGGGCTCGCTCCCCGAGACCCTCCGCCTCCACCGGCCGGGAGACGTCCTGGCCTTCGGGCCCCGGGACCGCGTGGCGCCGGGGTTCGCGGACGCGGTGGCCGCCGCCCGGGCCCACGGGTTCTCCCCCGTGGAGCGCCTGGCGGGAGGCCGGGCCGCCGTGTTCCATGGGGGCACGATCGCGCTCTCGTGGGCCATGCCTGCGAACGACCTCCGGGGCGGGATCCGGGAGCGCTTCGAGGAGGTCAGCGCGCTGCTGGCTCAGGCGTTCACGTCCCTCGGGGTGGACGCCCGGGTGGGGGAGGTCCCCGGCGAGTACTGCCCGGGCGAGCACAGCGTGAACGCGGGGGGCCGGACGAAGGTGGCCGGCGTGGGACAGCGCATCGTGGCCGGGGCGGTCCACGTGGGCGGGGTCATCGTGGTCGAGGGGAGCGACCGGATCCGGGACGTCCTGGTCCCGGTCTACCGGGCGCTGGAGATCCCGTGGCGACCCGAGACCACGGGGAGCCTGAGGGGCGAGGTCTCTGGGATCACGTGGCAGGCGGCCTGCGAGGCCATCGTCTCCGCGTTCGGAGGCCCGTTCGACCTCGACGGAAGTCCATCCACGCCGGCCGAGGTCCTGACCCGGGCCCGGGACCTCATGTCACGGCACGACCTGAGCCCGGAGAAAGAGTGACAAGAGGTGCTCGCGGGCTTGCGCCGGGCGGGGGTCGTGGGGTACAACTCCGCATGGAACCGCTGGGGTCTTCGGGCCTCGGCGGTTCCATCGTTCGGGGCCTCGATCCCCGGAGGGAGGTCAGGCCGTCCCGTGGGTGGGCCCCACCGGACGCCGGTCGGGGACCAGCGGGAGGCGGAACCAGAACCTCGACCCCCGGCCCACCGTGCTTTCCACCTCGAGGGCCGATCCATGGAGCTGGAGGAACTCCCGGGCCAGGGCCAGGCCCAGGCCGATCCCCTTGGCCGGCCGGTCGTTCGGATCCCCGCCCCGGAAGAACCGCTCACCCAAGCGAGCCACCTCGTCCTCGGGGATGCCGGGCCCGTGGTCGGTGACCGCGAACACAACCTCTGACCCCGAGGACTGGGCGGACAGGAGGATGCCGGTCCCCGGCGGGGTGTACTTCAGGGCGTTGGACAGGAGGTTCTCCAGGACGCGGTCCAGCAGGAGCGGGTCGGCCGATACCGCGACCTGCGGGTCGCCCTCGACCATCACCATGTGTCCCGCGGCCAGGTCCGAGAGCCGGGCCGTGACCCGGTCCAGGGCCACCATCACCGGTACCTCCGTGGTGTGCACCTCCAGACGGCCGCTCTCCAGCCGGGAGAAGTCGAGGAGCTTGGACACGATGGCATCGAGGGACTTCGCGTTGGCGTTCATGGAGGCCAGGAACTCGCGGAGGGTCTGATCGTCCAGACGGTCCCAGTGCTGCTCCATCGTCAGGCCGTTCCCCTCGATCACGGTGAGGGGCGTGCGGATCTCGTGTGAGACGGAGGACAGGAAGTCCTGCTTCATGCGATCCAGCTCGGCCATCCGCTCCACCGCGCTGCGCTCGGCCTCGAACCGCTCGGCGTTCTCCAGGGCCCGGCCGGCGTGGGCGGCCAGGAGCTCGAAGGCCTCGCGCTCCAGGTCCGAGATCTCCATGCGCAGGCGTGTGCCGGCGGTCATCACCGCGGCCAGCCGGCCCTGGGACCACACCGGTGTGGCGATGACGGCCTGGAACCCCGCGTCCCGGATCCACGGGAGCCCCTCCGGGTCGGCGCGGTAGTCGTGCGTCACGACCGTGGTGCGCTCGCGGAGCACGCGGCCCATGATGCCCGTGCTGGCCGAGTGCCGGCCCTCAGCGTACTCGCGGGGCAGGCCGCGGGGGTGACCCACCCGGTAGGTTTGCGTGGCCTCGTCGTAGAAGCAGATGTCGGCGGCCTCGAACCCCAGGGCCAGCGCCGAGTCCACCACGGAGGCCAGCACCCGATCCGAATCCAGGAAGCTCATGGTCCGCCCGGCTCCGGCCACGGTGCGCAGGAGCCCTGCCCGGCGCGCCGACTCGTCTCTGGAGGCGTGGAGGGCCCGGGTCTGTACCATCAGCTCCCGGGACAGGAAGCCTGCGAGGAAGGTCATCGTCCCCAGCACGCCGAACCGGGCCAGCAGGTTTCCCACCGGGACGGGCCATCCGGTGACGGCCAGCAGGGTCAGGTAGGAGAGGTAGGTGAACGCCAGCAGGGCCACCTGGCCCCTGGGCGGGTAGGACGCGGCGAAGAACACCGTGGTCAGCGCGTAGACGACGAAGATGTCGACGCTGTCCGGGCCCACCACCCCGTGCAGCAGGGTGATGAGCACGATGTCCAGCGCCGACCAGACGTACATGGCCGGGACGCCCAGGCCCCGGGCGAACAGGGCCGGCCACGGGAGGCGCCATACCAGGACCGCGCCCGCGGCGGCAACGCCCAGGATGGTGAAGAAGGGGACGGCCTCGATGGCCCGGCGGTTGGGCAGGAAGAAGAGCAGGGGCAGGACGACCAGGACCATCGCGGTGGCCTGGACCCCCAGCCGGACCGTCCGCAGTCGGTACGGGAAGAAGATGTCCGGTTCGCGATCCACGCACCTTCTATCTTCGGCCGGGAGCCTCCTGGGCTCGATAGCGAATACGGACTATTTCGTAGTCCCGCGTTAGCCCGACCCCGCGTGCGGTACGGTCGTGCGGTGGACGAGGGGTTCATGCGAGTGGCCATCCGGGAGGCGGAGCGGTGCCTGGGATGGGGCGACGTCCCGGTGGGCGCGGTGGTCGTCCGGGACCGGGAGGCGGTGGCCTGGGCCGGGAACGAGCGCGAGCGCCGCGGCGACCCCACCGCCCACGCCGAGACCCTGGCCCTCAGCCGGGCCTCGGAGCGTCTGGGCACCTGGCGGCTGGAGGGGTGCACGCTGTACGTGACGCTGGAGCCGTGCGCCATGTGCGCCGGGGCCGCCGTGCTGGCCCGCGTGGATCGGGTGGTGTTCGGGGCCGCCGATCCCAAGGCCGGGTTCGCCGGGTCGCTGGGGGACCTGCTCCGGGACCCCCGGCTGAACCACCGGGCCATCGTCACTGGCGGGGTCCTGGCCGAGGAGTGCGGGGCCCTGCTCAAGGCCTTCTTCCGGGACCGGCGCGAGGAGGGCGGTTGATACACTGTCCCCGGAGGCGTGCCGGAGCGGCCGAACGGGACCGCCTCGAAAGCGGTTAGGGGTTCACGCCCCTCGTGCGTTCAAATCGCACCGCCTCCGCCAACCACAACGCCGCCCGGGGGTCACCGGGCGGCGTCGGGTACCATCGCACCCTCAGGAGGCATGCCGGAGCGGCCGAACGGGCGCGCCTGGAAAGCGCGTAGGCGGGGTAACTCGCCTCGAAGGTTCAAATCCTTCTGCCTCCGCCGTTGTGATGTCTCGGGACATCGTGCACAGATGTCTCGGGACATCGT
>DASWKD010000283.1:0-3073 GCA_036396815.1 Actinomycetota bacterium
GGATCTCGGTGCCCAGGGACCTGGCCCCGGACGAGGAAGCCCGGGTCCGCAAGGCCATGGCCTCCCGGGCGGCCATCTCCGTCACCGACGACGCCTCGGGCCGGCGTCTGGAGGCGCTGGGGGCCTCGGTGGACGTGGAGCTGATCCCCCACCCGGCGATCCTGGCTGGCGAGACGTTCCCCGCCGAGGTCCTGGAGCGACGGCTTCGGTACCTGCGCACCATGGGCTGGTACCCGGAGGACCGCCCTGCCCTGGTCGTCCGGCCCGCCTCGGGCTGGGACCCGGCGGCGACCGCCGGGGCGGTGGCTCGGGTCGCGGAAGGGCACGGCATGACGCCGGTCGTGCTGGCCGGCGGCGACCAGGAGGCCGGCGCGGCAGAGGCGCTGGCCGGGGAGCTGGGGCCCGGCACGCTCCTCCTGGGGCCGGAGGCCACCGTCGAGGACGCCGTGGCGGCGGTGGCTCATGCCGGGGGGTTGATGGGCGCCTCGGTGGCCTGCGCCGCGGTGGCCCTGGCCCACGATCGGCCGCACGTGCTTCTCGGGGAGCGGGGCCAGGCGCAGGAGGGTTTCGCCCGGATGATCGGACGGCCCGAGGCCGTGGTCGTCGACCCGCCGGCCATCCCGGAGGCCTTCGCCGCGGCGGTGAGCTGGTCGGGGCGCGGGGCGGCGGCCGAACGTCTGCGCCTCCGAGCCGCCGACCACTTCGACGACCTGGCCCGCCTCCTGCGCCGGGCGGTGCCGGACGCCCGGCCGGAGCCCGAGGAGCGGATCGCGGCCCTGGAGGAGGAGCTGTCCGCCCTGCGGGCGGCGTACGCGGTGCGGAGTCGCCGGCTGGTGCTGGACGCGACGGCCTTCGCCGACGACCTCCAGGCCCAGCGCCTGCCGATGCGACGGGCCGAGGAGCTCCTCCGGTCGCGGGCCTTCCGCTACACGCGATGGCTGCGATCCCTGGTCCTCTCGATGAGCCGCCTGGGCCGCCGGCGATGAACCCGCTCCGCCTTCCCCGCGCCACGGAGCCGCAGGTCTCGGTGGTCATGGTGACCTACGGCGGGGCCGACCTGGCCCTGGAGGCCCTGGGCGCCCTGGTCCGGAACACCGACGCCGTGTACGAGGTCATCGTGGTCGACAACGCCTCCCCCGACGGCTCGGGGGAGCGCCTCCGGGCGGAGGTGGAGGGCGCCACGGTCGTGTTGAACGGGACCAACGTCGGGTTCGCCGCGGCCTCCAACCGGGGGGCGGCCAACGCCGTTGGCGATCACCTGTGCTTCCTGAACCCCGACGCCCTCGTGGAAGAGGGATGGCTCGCACCCCTGCTGACCGTCCTGGAAGGCCGGCCGGAGGTCGGGGCGGTGGTGCCCAGGCTGCTGAACCTCGATGGCACCGTGCAGGAGACGGGCTCCCTGGTCGGGCGGGACGGTGTGACCTGGGCCCTGGGGCAGGGCGCCGATCCCGGGGACCCGGCATTCCGGTTCCCGCTGACCGTGGATTTCGGGTCGGCGGCCTGCATGGTCCTGCGCCGCACCACCTTCCACCGGGTGGGGGGCTTCGACACGGCCTTTCAGCCGGCGTACGTCGAGGACGTGGACCTGGGGCTGATGCTCGCTGCGGCGGGGTTCGTCACGGTGGTCGAGCCGCGATCCTCGGTGCGTCACGGGCGCTCGGCGGTCACGGGGGCCGCCCGGGCCGAGGCCCTGATCCGGGCCAACCGGAACACGCTCCTGGACCGGTGGGCAGGGGCGCTGTCGGACCGGCCGTGGCTCAGCGAGCCGGCCTACTTCCCCCACCGCGTGGCCGCCACGCGCGACTTGGCCTGCCCTGACCGGATCATGGTCATGGCCGACCGCGTGCCCGCGGCCCACGCGGAGCTGCATGCGTCCCTCCTGGAGCTGGCCGCCGGTCGGCCCGGGGCCCGGGTCACCCTGGTCGCAGGGACCGGGCCGCCGGGGGCCGGTCTGGACCTGGCCGAGGCCGGCATCGAGGTCGTCACCGGCCCCGACGCGGGGTGGTTCGAGGGGCGCCGGTACCATGCCTCGGTGGTCCTGGCCACGACGCGCGCCTTCGATGACCTCCTGACCGCCACCCAGCCCCAGGCCACGATCCGGTGGGTGGATGACCTCCCCGCGGACCCGGCGGCCTTGGCCGCCCTGGGGGTCGCTCCGCCCGAGCACGCGCCCGCCGGGAGCCGCGACGCATGAGCGCGAACCCCGGCGGAGGGCTCCGGGTCCTGGTGGCCGCCTACCACCTGGAGGATCCGGTGGCTGCGGACCACGTCGCCCGGCTGGTGGCCGGTCTGTGGAAGCGTGGGCATGCCGTCTGGGTGTGGAGTCCCCTCCCTGGATCCGGGACCCGGCGCCTCAGCCGGATGGACGAGCACGTGTACGAGGACCTGGACGCCATCCCCGACTTCGGGTTCCAGGTCGTGCACGCCATCCACGGCGGGGCGGCCATCCTGGCCCGGGCCCGATATCCGGAGGTCCCCATGGTCTTCTGCTGCTTGGGGCTCGAGGGGCGGGACCTGCCGCCGTCGGTCGACGCGAACGTGGGAGCGCTGGTGGTGGCGACAGAGGACGTCCGCACCGCCCTGGAGCGCATGGGGCTGGCGGAAGGCCCGGTCACCGTGCTCGACCCCTCGGACCCCGCCGGGACCCTCATCCCGGCGTACGCGCAGGCCATCGAAGGGTTCCGGGCCCGGCCGCTCCCCGGTGGCGTGCCGGTCCGCGAGCTGGCCTCGGCACTGGACGAGATGCGGGACCGGGTGACCGACGCCGAGGGCGGCCTCCGGGCCCGGCTGGCCGAGCTCGAGCGCCGGGCCGGGGGCGGGGCACCGGCCCTGGCCGGAGCGCATGGGGCCGCGCCTCCCTCCTCCGGGCTCCGCCGGGTGGTGGATCGGGTGGCCCCCTGGGGAACGCGCCGCCGGACCGTGCTCCTGGCCCCGGTCCGCGGCCTGCGCGCCATCCGCCGGGAGGGGCTGGGCGCGACCCTGCGCGGTGGGCTCGCCGGGGGGCACCGCGGACCCGCCCCGGTCGGGACCCCAGCCTGGGATCAGCGGTACGCGGCGTGGGAGCGGACCCGCC
>DASWKD010000284.1:0-2585 GCA_036396815.1 Actinomycetota bacterium
GTCCACCGACGGTGGGATCACCTGGAACTTCACCTCGGGCGAGGCCCTCCCGGGCGGCGGCCCGCCCTCCAAGATCCACGTGGACAAGTCCGATGGCCGCCTGTACTTCCCGGATGGAGGGGGAGGCGTGGCCATCTACCCGAACGCCCGGCAGGATGACTACACGCGCATCGACGCCGAGCTTCCCGGCGGTGGTCCGCATGCCCACGGCTTCCTGAACGCGCTGGCCCTCGACCGGGCCGGGAACGTGTACCACGTGGGGAACACGGGGAACGCGATCCAGGTCTCCTACTCCACCGACCGGGGCCTGACCTGGACCACCCAGACGATCCACAACTCGGCTCCGAACACGGTGCTGTGGCCGTGGATCACCGCGGGCGCGGACGGCCGGGTGGGCGTGTCCTGGTTCCAGGCGGACCGGCCGGTCTCCTCCACGGACTCGGTCCCCGCCAGCTACCGCGTGCACGCGGCCCAGACCCTGACCGGTCACGGCTGGACGGACGAGTGCGGGGAGTCGCACCCTCCGGTCTACGAGGTCGCGGTGGCCACCCCGGAGCCCTTCCACAACGGCACGATCTGCTCCCAGGGAACGATCTGCCAGGTGGGAGGGACCGACCGGCGGCTGGGTGACTACCACACGAACTCGGTCACCACGGACGGGCGGATGGTCATCGCCTACTCCGACACGTCGCTCGAGCCGGAGAGCGCCATCTCCAAGCCCGGCTTCATCCGCCAGTCGGGCGGGATCGACTTCCATCCCGACGTGCCCACGCCGACCACGGTCGGCGCCGTGGAGGCCACGCCGGGTGGCGGCACCCTCGCGGTGAGCGGATCCGCCTCGTTCGGCGGGGAGACTCCGGTGCACATCGCGGAGGACATGGCCGGGGACGGTCCGGTGAGCCCCGACGCGTCCCGGGACCTGGGCGTCGACCTGACCGGGGCCCGGGTGTTCCAGCCCGATCCCGATGTCCCCGAGCTGGTCTTCGAGTGGCACGTCACGGACCTGCCTTCGCCGTCCAGCCTGCCCGAAGCGATCCGATACACGTGGCCGTTCAAGGTGGTCACCCCCACCGGGGAGAAGCTCTACCAGCTCCAGGCCAAGTACTCCAACCTGGCCAGCATCACCCTGGCCGACGACCCCGCCGGACATGCCAGGCCCCCGGGCCAGTTCTTCCAGCTCCGGGGGAACTGCGTGGCCAACTACCCCATGTCGCCGGGACCGGCCAACTGCCCGCACATCGCCTGGCTCACCGGGTCGTTCGACCAGGCCGGGAAGCGGGTCAGGATACGGTTGCCCCTGAACGCCCCCTACGCTCCGGACATCAAGCCGGGGGCCGCGCTCCAGCGCAACCTGGTCATCAACCTCACCATCACCGCTTCCTACCAGGCCGTGGTGTCCAACGCCGACACCTCCGACGAGGCCCTGTGGGAGGAGGAGCGCGGACCGTACACCGTGCCGACCAAGGACGTCCGCATGGGCATCGCCCCCGCCGGAACGGACCCGGACGCGGTGACCTACGGCGCCCCGGCCGCCCTGGACACCGACGGCGGGTTCTCGGGAGACCTGAGCACCGTGGGCCTGGACCCCGGCGCCTACGCCGTCTACGTGAAAGCCTGCTTCGCGGCCAACTGTGGGGTGGCCACCGCGCCGTTCACCATCTGACGGGGGACGCATGGGCCCCGGGGAGCGCCCCGGGGCCCATGCCTACTCCCATTCGATGGTGGCCGGCGGCTTCGAGGAGACGTCGTAGGCCACGCGGTTCACCCCGGGGACCTCGGCCACCACCCGCGAGCCGATCCGCTCCAGGACCTCGTGCGGGATGCGCGCCCAGTCGGCCGTCATGGCGTCCTCGCTGGTCACGGCGCGCAGGATCACCGGATGCTGGTAGGTCCGGCCGTCGCCCATCACGCCCACGCTGCGGACGCCTGCCAGGAGGACGGCGAACGCCTGCCACAGGTCCCCGTCCAGCCCCGCGCGGCTGATCTCCTCCTGCACGATCCGGTCGGCGCCCCGCACGATGTCCAGGCGGTCCCGGGTCACCTCGCCCACGATGCGCACGGCCAGCCCCGGCCCGGGGAACGGCTGGCGCCACACCAGCTCTTCGGGCAGGCCGAGCTCCTGGCCCACCCGGCGGACCTCGTCCTTGAACAGGTCCCGGAGCGGCTCCACCAGGTCCAGGTCCATGACCTCGGGGAGGCCGCCCACGTTGTGGTGCGACTTGATCTTCGCGGCGGTGCGGCTGCCCGACTCGATCACGTCCGGGTACAGCGTGCCCTGGACCAGGAACCGGGCGTCGCGGTGCTCCCGGGCAACCTCCTCGAACACCCGGATGAACTCTTCGCCGATCCGCTTCCGCTTGTCCTCGGGATCCTCCACCCCGGCCAGCGTGGCCAGGAACCGGTCCTCGGCCTTCACGTGGACCAGGGGGACCTTGAAGTGGCGGGAGAAGGTCTCCTCCACCTGCTGGGGCTCGCCGTCGCGGAGCAGTCCGGTGTCCACGAACACGCACGTCAGCTGGTCGCCGATGGCCCGGTACACCAGGAGCGCGGCCACCGCGGAGTCGACGCCGCCGGACAGCGCGCAC
>DASWKD010000285.1:0-1886 GCA_036396815.1 Actinomycetota bacterium
GGAGCCCGTGCCCACGATCCTCCTCCAGTCTCCCTACTACAGCACCCTCGGCCGGGGCTACAAGGCCGAGCGGAAGCCGCCCTGGACCCAGACCGCGGCCCTGAACCCGCCCACGCCGTGGGCCCCGTTCCCCGAGTGGTACGACGAGTACTTCGTGCCCCGGGGCTACGCCATCGTGCTCCAGGACCAGCGCGGGACCCGGAACTCGAGCGGGTGCCAGGTGTACGGCGGCCGGGAGGAGATCACCGACGCGGTGGACACGATCGAGTGGATCGCCCGCCAGCCGTGGTCGAACGGCGCGGTGGGCATGACCGGCGGCTCCTACGACGGGACCATCGCCACCGGGGCGGCGTCCATGGCTCCTCCCGCCCTCAAGGCCATCATCCCGATCCGGTCGATCGACCGGTGGTACGAATACCACCACTTCAACGGCGTGCCCTCGTCCCAGCACGCCGGGACGGCCGAGGGCTTCACGGTCACCCGGCCCCTGACCGACCTCCAGAATTCGCAGAACGAGGACCCACTCTACTGGGCGCACGTGGCCGAGCGCCGGGCCTGCGCGGCCAGCGTCGGCGCGCTGGTCGCGGCCTCCTACAAGCCCGGGTACCAGGACGCGCGGTCGGACTTCTGGGCCGGACGCGACTTCTTGAAGGACGCGTCGAGGATCACGGCTGCCACGTTCATCATCCACGGCCTGAACGACACCAACGTGAAGACGATCCACGCCGGCCACCTGTGGGCCGCACTCCCCGCATCCACCCCCAAGAAGCTATGGTGGCTCCGCGGCGGGCACGACGACCCCGCCAACCCCTCGCTCACGTTCCCGCTCCAGAGCCGGTTCTACGAGGCCACCCACCGGTGGTACGCGCGGTACCTCAAGGGGATCGACACCGGCGTGGAGCACCAGGGCCCGGTCAGCATCCAGGGCGAGGACGGCACGTGGACCGACGGCCTGGCCTGGCCTCCCCCAGGCGGAGACCGGACCCTGTACCTGACCCCCACCGCGTTGTCGGACACGCCGGCCGAGGGAACCCTGACCTACACCGACGGCGTGGTGACCCCGGTGGCCGGCGGAACCGGCACCGCGGGGTCCTCGATCACCCTTGACGGCCCGCCCCTGGAGGAAGACCTGCGCGTCGCCGGCCAGGCCTACGTGCGCCTCCGCTACGCGCTGTCGAGGGGCGGCGACACCACGTTCGCCTACCGCCTGCTGGACGTCCCGCCCACCGGCTCGGCGCGGGAGATCGCCAGCGCCTACGCCCGCGGCGCGTACCGCGACCAGATCGCCTTCCGGGGGCCCAGCTACCCAATCCTCCCCCAGGTCCACGAGCCGGGGAGGGCGTACGACATCGCGTTCCCGTTCGTCCACCAGGACTACGTGGTCCCGGAGGGGCACCGCCTGCGGCTGATCGTCCGGGCCGACGACGAGCGGGTCACCGCCGGCGGGAACGGGAGCGACGTGACCCTGACCCTGGGCGGCCTGAGCGCCCTGGTCGTCCCCGACTCCGCCTCCCGCGAGGCCGAGGACCTCCGAGCCCGCTGTACGTTCCACCCGTCCCTGCCCGAGTGCGAAGGAGACTGAGATGAAGCGCACCCGCATCACCAGCACGCTGTCCCTGGCCGCCGTGGTGGCCCTGGTTCTGTCCGGAGCCCACGCCGGGGCCCAGGACCCGCCCGGCCTGGCCGCCCCGCCCGACCCCGTGGACCCGAGGTCGTGGGTCCTTCCGGAGGACATGACCTGGGAGGACTACCGTCCGATCCCCGGCTTCGACTGGACCGACCCGGCCGCCCAGCCCAGGCGCAAGTTCCGGGCGGCCCTCATCCTGGGCGACTTCCAGGACCGCACGTTCATCGTCGAGGACGCCCCGGGGAGCGACCTGGCCGGC
>DASWKD010000286.1:0-4557 GCA_036396815.1 Actinomycetota bacterium
TGGAGGACGAGGGCCTGGGCCCGTGGGAGATCGCCGAGAAGTATGCCCGCATGTTCCTGGAGGACACGGCGAAGATCGGCATCCTCCCCGCCCACCGCTACCCCAAGGCCACGGACCACATCCCGGAGATGCTGGCCATGACCCAGACGCTGGTCGACGCCGGGCACGCGTACCCACACCACGACGGCAGCGTGTACTACGACGTTCAGAGCTTCCCGGGCTACGGGAAGCTGTCGCGCAACACGCTGGACAAGCTGCAGCCCGGCCATCGGGACCTGGAGGCCGGCGAGGGCAAGCGCCACCACGCCGACTTCGCGCTGTGGAAGCGCGCCCAGCCCAACCGGCTGATGAAGTGGGACAGTGAGTTCGGCGAGGGGTTCCCCGGCTGGCACATCGAGTGCTCGGCCATGTCGGTGAAGTACCTGGGCCAGCGCTTCGACATCCACACGGGCGGCACCGACCTGATCTTCCCCCACCACGAGGACGAGATCGCCCAGTCGGACGCTGCGGCCGGGCACCAGGTGATCACCACCTGGGTCCACGGCGGCCATCTGCTGGCCGAGGGGCAGAAGATGGCCAAGTCCACCGGCAACGTGTACACCATCGATCAGCTGATCGAGCGGAGCCACGACCCGCTGGCCTTCCGGTTCCTGTGCCTGCAGACTCGGTACCGGAGCACGCTGGACTTCCGGTGGGACGCCCTGGAAGCTGCCGGCCGGAGGCTGACCCAGATCCGCCAGCGGATGCAGGCCTGGAAGGACGCGCCGCGGGACGGCCTGTCCCCCGCCGCCAAGGAGGTGGATCGGCGGCTCCGCGATGCCGTGGCCGACGACCTGGATATGCCCACCGCCGTGGCCATCCTCAACGAGGCCGTATCCGCCGAGATCCCGGAAGGCGAGCGGTACGCCCTCCTGGCCTCCTGGGACAGCGTGCTGGGCCTGGACCTCGAGAAGCTGGCCCGGGAGGGCTTCGAGATCCCCAGCGATGTCCGGGCCCTGGTCGAGGAGCGCGACGCGGCCCGGGTCGCCAAGGACTACGCCAAGAGCGACGAGATCCGGGGTCGCCTGGCCGAGATGGGCTGGGAGGCCATGGACAGCCCCGATGGGACGAACGTGCGCCCACTCCTCGACTGACCGGCGATACTTGGCGGAAGAGGGATGAACGGACGACTCGCGAAAGGGGTCCGCCGGCGGGCGGTCAGATGACGTTGTACTCGGGCTTCAGGTCGCCCTCGACGAAGCGCTCCCAGCGGAACCCGTCGACGTTCACCGTGTGCGCCTTCCCATCCAGGATCTCTTCGGCCATCAGCTTCCCGGCAATCGGGCCGTGCATGAACCCGTGCCCGCTGAACCCGGCCGTGACGTAGAACCCCTCCACGGACGAGACGTGGCCGAAGATCGGGTGGTTGTCCGGAGTCACCTCGTACAGGCCGGCCCAGTGCGACAGGATCCCGGCGTCCTCCAGGACCGGCATCCGCTCCATGGCCTCCAGCATGTGGACGGCCTCCCACTCCTCGTCCACCGAGATGTCGTACCCGGGCCCCTGATCGTTGTTCGACTTCCCGCTCAGCACGCCCCCTCCCTCACGATGGAAGTACAGCGACGACGAGAAGAACACCACGAACGGGAAGTTGGCGGGGAGCTCCGGGACGGGCGTGGTGGTGACCAGCTGGCGCCGGATGGGCTTGATCGGGATGTCCACGCCGATCATCGCCCCCAGCTGGGGGGCCCAGGCTCCGCAGGCGTTCACCACGACCGGGGTGGCCACGGCGCCCCTGGAGGTCTCCACCGCGGTGATCCGGCTCCCCTCCGCCCGGATCCCCGTGACCTCGGTCCCGGTGAGCATCGTGACGCCGCGGGCCTTGGCCGCCTTCCCGTAGCCCTGGACCATGCCGCCGGGATCGGCCAGCCCGTCGCGGTCGCACCAGGTCGCGGCGAGCACTCCGTCGATGTTGACCAGCGGGATCTTCTCGGCGATGGCGTCCCGCTCCAACCACTGCGTGTCCACGCCCAGCCGGCGCTGGAGCTCCACGTTCCCGTGGAAGACCTCGAGGTCAGACTCCTCGGTGAGCAGGATCAGGTACCCGCACAGGTTCAGGTCGAGCGTCTGTCCCAGCTCCTGCTCGAAGGCCTCCATCATCCGGATCGACTCGATCGACAGGCGGACGTTGGTCTCCGTTGAGAACTGGTGCCGGATCCCGCCGGCGCACTGCCCGGTGGACATGGAGCCGAGCTGGTCCTCGCGCTCCAGCAGGACCACGTCCTTCAGCCCGGCGGCGGCCAGGTGATATGCGGTGCTGGCGCCCATCACCCCGCCCCCCACCACCACCGCGTCGGCCCTGGCCGGCAGCTCCGTCACGGGGACAGGATATTCGGTTACGCTCGGGCGCGATGAGCGACCTGAACGGCTACCCTCCCCGCCAGCGCCCGGCCATCCCCACCCTGCTCCTGATCGCGGCCATCGTGGCGGCCGTGGGCGCGGTCTCGGCCTTGATCTGGGTGCTGTTCAGCGAGACCGAGGGGCCGGCCCCCGTCCTCCGGACGTTCGCCGAGCGGGTCCGGGACGACGACTGCCCGGGCAGCCACGAGCTGCTGGACCTCGACGTCCGCCAGGCCACCCCGCAGGAGGCGTGGTGCGAGGCCCTGCCCCGGGTCCGCGAGCTCCTCGACCCCGGTTTCGAGGTCGAGCAGATGCTGCTCCGGGAGGGCGTGGCCGAGCTGACGATCCGGGGCCGGCTGTCCTCGGAGGCCCAGGTGTGGAGCCTCCGCAAGGTGGACGGCACGTGGCGGGTCCTGGGCCCCGCCGGGGGCCTGGGCGCGTTGCTGGAGCCGGTGGCCGCCTAGGAGGTCGGAAGGCCCAGGGTCTTGGCCACGTTGGAGCGCAGGATCTCCGAGGTCCCCTCGTACAGGCGCATGGCCCGCACGTCCCGGTACCAGGCCTCCAGCCCCAGCTCGGTCATGAACCCGTTGCCGCCGTGGACCTGGATGCAGCGGTCGGCGATCCGACCCACGGTCTCCGTGGACACCAGCTTGGCCAGGGCGGCCTCCCGGCGGCCGTCGGCGCCGTCGTCGATGTCGGAGGCCAGCTTGTAGACCAGGAGCCGGGCCTGCTCCAGCTCGGCGTAGGAGTCGACGATCATCCCCTGCACGTACTGGTTGGCCCCGATCGGCTTCTCGAACGCCACCCGGGTCTGGGCGTACTCCGTCATCCGCTCCAGCAGGTGGCGGGCCACGCCGAGCGCCGTGGCCGCGATCTGGAGCCGGGCCCCGTTGATGCCCTTCACCGCGGAGTAGAACCCGAACCCCACCTTCCCCAGCACGTTCGCGTCGGGAACACGGCAGTCCTCGAGGGTGATCTCCGAGGGGTTCTGGAGCGGCGACATGGTCCGCTGCATCCGGGTCACCGCGTAGCCGGGCGTGTCGGCGTCCACGAAGAACGCGGTGATCCCGCCCTGGGCCCGTTTCTCGGGATCGGTCACCGCGAACACCAGGGCGAAGTCCGCCGTGTCGGCGCCGGTGATGAAGTGCTTGCGCCCGTTCAGGACCCACCCGCCGTCGTCCTTCTCCGCCCGGGTCTTGATCCGGGTGGCGTCGGAGCCGGCCTCCGGCTCGGTCAGCGCGAAGCACGTCCCCTTCTCCGCGGTCATGGCCGGCTTGAGGTACCGGTCCTTCTGGTCGTCCGTGCAGTCGGCGTAGATGGGGGTGGGCCCGGTGACGATGGGCATCACCGCCTCGCCGGAGGGCAGGATCAGGCCGTGGCGGGTGGCCTCCTCGAACAGCAGGACCTGGCCCAGGTACGACAGGCCGCCGCCCCCCAGCTCCTCGGGCAGGTGCAGGGTCCAGAACCCCAGCTCGGCCGAGCGGCGCCGGAGCTTCTGGCGCTCCTCGTTGAGTGAGGCGAACGTCCCCTCCTCCTGGATCTCCTGGCGGTGGGCGTCCTCCACCGGCCGGACCTCGCGGTCGATGAACTGCGACAGCGAGGCCCGCAGCTCCAGCAGCTCCTCGGGGATGGCGATGACCGGCACCGGAACGACCTCCTCGTGGCTCAGGAACCTACCGAAGCGTAGGTTACCATGTCAGGGGACGATCTCCAGGTCGCGCGAGGCCCGGTTCAGCCGCCGGGCTCCCTCCTCGGTGACCGCCACGATGTCCTCGATCCGCACCCCCAGGCGTCCGGGGAGGTAGATCCCCGGCTCGATCGAGAAGCACATCCCGGGTTGGAGGAGCGTCTCGTTCCCCTCCACCAGGTAGGGATCCTCGTGCTCCTCCAGGCCGATGCCGTGCCCCGTCCGGTGGATGAACCGGTCGCCATACCCGGCCTGCTCGATGACCTCGCGCGCGGCCCGGTCCACGTCCTGGGCCGGGACGCCGGGACGGACCGCGCCGAAGGCCCGCTCCTGGGCCTCGCGCACGATGTCGTGGACCTCGCGGAGCTCGACGGTGGCCTCGCGGATGGCCACCGTGCGGGTGATGTCGGAGCAGTAGCCGGCGGCCCTGCCGCCGAAGTCCATGACCACGGGATCCCGGGCCTGGATGGTCCGGTCCCCCGGCCTGTGGT
>DASWKD010000287.1:0-4362 GCA_036396815.1 Actinomycetota bacterium
CGCGCCGAAAGGCCCCAACGTGGAGCGCGCCTTGTAGGATGGGCCGGCATGGGCCAGCGGGAAGAGCGGATCCGACGCCTTGAGGGGATCGCCCGGGAGCTGCGGATCACCGACATCGAGATGATCAGCGAGGCCGGCTCCGGACATCCCGGCGGCACGCTCTCCGCGGCGGACGTGGTGGCCGCGCTGTTCTTCGACACCCTCCGCCTCAAGCCCGACCAGCCCGCCTGGCCGGACCGGGACCGGTTCGTGCTCTCCAAGGGCCACTGCATCCCGATCGTCTACGCGGCCATGGCCAAGCTGGGCTTCTTCGATGCGGATCTCCTGAAGACGCTCCGCAAGCTGGGCTCCCCCCTGCAGGGCCATCCCGACCGCACCCGGCTTTCCGGGATCGAGGCCTCCACGGGCTCGCTCGGCCAGGGGCTGTCGATCGCGGTGGGCATGGCCCTGGCCGGCACGATCGATGGCGCCGCGTGGCGGGTGTACTGCATGCTGGGCGATGGCGAGGTCCAGGCCGGGCAGGTGTGGGAGGCGGCCATGTTCGCCCCCCGCCACGGCCTGGACAACCTGATCGCCATCCTCGACAACAACCAGGTTCAGCAGACCGGGAAGGTGACCGACATCCTGGACATCGCCCCCATCGCCGAGAAGTGGGCCGCGTTCGGGTGGCACGTGATCGACATCGACGGGCACGACATGGGCCAGATCCTGGACGCCCTGGCCGAGGCACAGCACGTGTCCGGCAGGCCGGCCATGATCGTGTCGCGCACCAGGAAGGGCAAGGGCGTGTCGTGGATGGAGCTCGACCCGGCCTGGCACGGCAAGGCCCCCAACGCCGAGGAGACCGAGCGGGCCCTGGCCGAGCTCCGGGGAGGGGCCTGATGGGCGCGGCCACCCGCGACGCGTTCGGCCGGGCCATCGTGGACGCGGGGTCCGACGAGCGCCTGGTGGTCCTGACCGGGGACCTCCGCGACTCCACCCGCACCGAGGCCTTCGCCGAGAAGTACCCCGAGCGCTTCGTGGACTGCGGGATCGCCGAGTCCAACATGGTGGGCATCGCCTCCGGGCTGGCCCTGTCGGGCAAGGTCCCGTGGGCCTGCTCGTTCTCCTGCTTCGTGACCGGCCGGTTCGAGCAGATCCGGCTGGCCGTGGCCTACCAGCAGGCCAACGTGCGCATCGTGGGGACGCACGTGGGGATCGGCGTGGGAGAGGACGGGTACTCGCAGATGGCCCTGGAGGACGTGGCCGCGCTCCGGGCCCTGCCGAACGTGGCCATCGTCCAGCCGGCCGACGCCGCGGAGACCCGGGCCGCGGTCCGGGCGCTGGTGGACCACGAGGGACCGGCCTTCCTCCGCCTGACCCGCCAGGGCGTGGACGACGTGACCGGCGCCGACCCCGGCTTCGACCTGGGCAGGGCCGTCACCCTGCGCGATGGGTCCGACGTGGCCCTGCTGGCCTCGGGGGCCACGGTGGGCGAGGCTCTGAAGGCGGCCCGGGACCTGGCAGGGGACGGCATCGAGGCCCGGGTGGTCAACGTGCACACGATCCGGCCCCTGGATCGTGAGGCGGTGCTCTCGGCCGCCGCCGAGTGCGGAGCCCTGGTGACCGTGGAGGACCACAGCGCCACCGGGGGCCTGGGCAGCGCGGTGGCCGAGGTCCTGGCCACCGGCGACGGCTCGGCCCGGCTGAAGGTGATCGGCATGACCACCTTCGGAGAGTCCGGCGAACCCGCCGAGCTCTACGAGAAGTACGGGCTCAGCGGGGCCCGCGTCGCAGAGACCGTCCGCGCGTTCCTGGACCGGTAGGCCGTATCTGCTAGGGTGTTTCCCTTCGTTCAGACCGGGTGATAGCATCCGACCGGCCGGACCCCCCCACCGAACCTCATGATCAAGACCGAGCACGTCACCAAGACGTACAAGGACTCCATGCACGCCCTCGACGACGTGTCCGTCGAGGTCGGCAAGGGCGAGTTCGTGTTCATCGTGGGCCCGTCTGGGTCCGGCAAGTCCACGTTCATCCGCCTCCTGCTCAAGGAGGAGGAGCCCACCGGCGGCGACATCTGGGTGGCCGGCAAGAACATCGCCAAGCTGTCGCCGTGGAAGGTGCCGTACCTCCGTCGCAACATCGGCACGGTGTTCCAGGACTTCAAGCTCCTCCCCGAGCGGACCGTGTTCGAGAACGTGGCCTTCGCCCTGGAGGTGATCGGGAAGCCCCGGAGCATCATCCAGAAGCGGGTCCCGGAGATCCTGGAGCTGGTCGGTCTGGGCGACAAGCTGGCCAACTACCCGGATGAGCTGTCCGGCGGCGAGCAGCAGCGGGTCTCGATCGCCCGGGCCTTCGTCAATCGCCCGCTGATCCTGCTGGCGGACGAGCCCACCGGGAACCTCGACCCCACGACCTCGGTGGAGATCATGAAGCTCCTGGACCGGATCAACCGGACCGGGACCACCGTGATCATGGCCACCCACGACAACGCCATCGTGGACGCCATGCGCCGGCGGGTTATCGAGCTGGAGAAGGGCACGGTGGTCCGCGACCAGGCCCGGGGGGTGTACGGGTACGGTGCGTAGGTTCCGCTACTTCCTCCGGGAGACGCTGACGGCCCTCAGACGCAACGCGCTGGTGGCGTTCGCCGCGGTATCGACCATGTTCATCTCGCTGTTCCTGTTCGGAGGCTCGCTCCTGGTCCAGAAGCAGGTGGATCTGATGGTCGGAGAGTGGGGCCGCAAGGTCGAGGTCTCCGTGTTCCTCAGAGAGGACGTCTCCGGCGAGCAGGTGGACGCCCTGGGCCGGGAGGTCGCCGGGTTCCCCGAGGTGGAGAGGGTGTTCTTCGAGTCCCGCCAGCAAGCCTTCCAGCGCTTCCAGCGCCTGTTCCGCGACTCGCCCACCCTGGTGGAGAACGTGGACGTGGAGGCCATGCCCCAGTCGTACCGGGTCAAGCTGACCGACCCTGGGAAGTTCGCGGTGATCCGGGCCCGGCTGGCCGGACAGCCGGCCATCGACGAGATCCGCGACGAGCAGGCCGTGGTCAAGAAGCTGCTGGTCGTGACCGAGGTCCTCCGGACCGGGGTGATGGGCATCGCCATCATCATGCTGATCGCCGCGGCCGGGCTGATCGGGAACACGGTACGCATGGCCGTGTTCGCCCGGCGCAAGGAGATCGCCATCATGAAGCTGGTGGGGGCCACCAACTGGTTCATCCGGGTTCCGTTCATCCTGGAGGGGGCCATCGGCGGCCTGGCCGGGGCGTTTATGGCAATCGCCAGCCTGTTCGCCATGAAGGCCATGTTCATCGATCCCCTGCGCGGCGAGATCCAGTTCACCCCCTGGGTGGGGACCACGGCCATCATGGCCACCATCCCCTGGATCATCGGGGCCGGCGTCCTCATGGCCGTGGTGGCCAGCCTGTTCGCCATGCGCCGGTTCCTCGAGGTCTGAATCCTGTCTGCTTGGTCCGTTTGGGAAGCCTTTGTGACGGGTGTTGACTTCCGTTCCTGGTGTGCCTAGACTGAGCGCTCCCCCCGACTGACAACCTGATCCCCCCGCTCGGCGAGGTGATAGGCGTGCTCAGACGGACAGCGCTCCTCGCGGCTCTCGTCCTCTCGGCCCAGGTGCCGGGGGCGGCGCCGCTCCAGGCCCATCCGAACCAGGGACGCCTGGACGAGGTCCAGGCCGAGCTCCGGCAGAAGCGTCAGCAGCTCCGGGCCGCCCACGCCCGCGAGCAGGGGCTCCTCGGCCGGATCGCCGCCTCCGACGCCCGGAGCGACGGCCTGTCGGCCAGCATCGCCGACCTGGCCCTGGCCCTGCGGCGGGCCGCGGCGCGTCTGGACGAGTCCCGCGCCGCGCTGGTCATCTCCCGGGCCGATCTCCGCTCCTGGCGCCGCCGGCTGGCCGCCCTGGAGCGGGATCTGGCCGGCCGCCGCGCGCGGCTGGGTCAGCGGGCGGCCACCGCCTACCGGATGGGGGCGGGCGGGTACCTGGACCTGGTCCTCGGCTCCGACAGCCTTCGCACGCTGACCGACCGCATGGCGTTCGTGGACAAGGTCCTGGTCGCCGACTCGGACCTGATCCGCTCGGTCGACGTCCAGGCCGGGCTGGTCCAGGATCACCGGACCCGGGTGGCCGACCTGCGGAAGACCCTGATTGGACGGGCGGCCGGCCTCGAGCGAGACATCACGCGGATCACGGCCATGAAGGCCCAGCAGGAGGCCCTCCGGGCCCAGGTGGAGCGGGAGATCGCCGTGCACACGGACCTGGTGGGCGAGGTCCAGTCCGAAAAGGCCGCGTACCGTCGGGCGGTCAAGGACCTCCAGGCGGACTCCGACCGGATCCAGGGCCTGATCCAGGGCGGGGGCTCCTCGG
>DASWKD010000288.1:0-3066 GCA_036396815.1 Actinomycetota bacterium
GTCCACCACCACCCGGAGGACCGACCGGGCGAACGTCCCCGGGCGGTCGGGATCGTAGGAGGGGACCTCGCCCCACACCCGGACCTCCAGGTCGTGCTCCCCGTTGGCCAGGACATGGGTGGACCAGGGCTCGGAGGCCGCAAACCGGCCGCCCGGCAGGGGCTCCAGGGACAGGCTCTCTTTCTCCACCCAGGGCTGGCCGGCGGGTCGGGCCTGGTAGGCGGCGGACGTGGCGTCGCCGATGCCCCCCTCGGCCCGGGCCTGGACCCCGACCTCGCCCCGGACCACGGTGGGCGCGCCTTCGACCGGGGCCGGGGACTCGATGATCACCGAGTACCCAACCCCGCCCAGCGCGGGTGCCGCGGCCACCAGGACCAGGGCCCCGCCGAGGATGCCTCGCAGGATGCGCATATGGAGGGAGGGCGCCCGGGTTCCCCTTATGTCTTCGACGTCCCCCCCGGGGTCTCCTGCCCGCTCCACCCCAGGAGCGCCCTGACCACCTTACCCAGGGCCCGCCGCTCCCGCGGGGGGAGCCCCCAGGCCAGCAGGACCGCCGCGTACACCACGGTCCCGGCCGCCCCGGTGGCCACCAGGTCCATCAGCCACCCTCCGCCCGCCGCCAGGTGGGCCCCGGCGGCGGCCAGGAAGCCGGCTCCCGCCGGGACGGCCAGCCGGGCGTAGGCCCGGGTGAAGGGCTGGATGCCCACGAACCGCTTGACCAGGACCAGCCGGGCCACGTTGCCCAGGCCCAGGGTCAGGGCCCCGGCCACGGCGGCTCCCTCCATCCCGTACCGGGGGGCCAGGATGGCCGCCACCACCAGCGAGAAGGCCACCGCCACCCCATTGACCACCAGGTCCCAGCCCGTCCGTCCGACCATGATCAGGATGAACCCCACGCTGCCCGTGCCCACGTTGACCAGCTGGCCGGCCAGGAGGATCAGCAGGGCGGTGCGCCCCTCGCCGAACCCTGCGCCGAACAGCCGGAGCGCGGAGTCGGGGGTGGCGGCCAGGACGATGAAGATGGGCAGGGTGGCCGCCAGGAGCCACCGGGTCAGCGATTGGTACAGCTCGCCCAGCCGGGCCCGCTCGCCGCGGGCGTGGAGGTCGGCCACGAATGGGCTGAACATGTGGTTGACCGAGATCAGGAACAGCAGCAGGACCTGGCCGGCCCGAACGGCCGCAGCATAGATGCCCACCTCGCCGGATGGAGCGAACCGGGCCAGTACGAACAGGTCGGCCCAGAACAGGAGCTGAGAGAACAGGGCGGCCGGTGCCCGAGGGGCCCCGTACCGGACGAGATCACCCACCTCGCCCTGCGCGGGCGGGAGGTGGTCGAACCCGGCGGTACGCCTGCGCCACAGGAGGGCGGCGCCCGCGGTGGCCACGGCCCAGGACCCAGCGTAGGCCAGCACGCTGACCTCGGTGGTCCGGGCGGCCAGCCATCCCAGGAGCAGCAGGGCGATCCAGGCCACCGGCTGACCCAGCCAGTACACGAACAGGGTGTCCTTCATCACCTTGAGACCTCGCGTCGCTCCCAGGTAGACCTGGACCAGAGCGACGAACGGGAAGGCCGCCGCGGCGGCCCGGAAGGCGTCCGCGTCACCCTCGGTGGCGAACGTCCGGGCCAGGGGCTCGGCGAGCATGAACACGCCGACCCCAACGGCCACGCTCAAGGCGCCGCCGATCAAGGCCGCCCGGCTCACCACGCCCCGGGCCCGGCCGGACTCCCCGGCGCCCACGTCGATGGCCACCCGGCGGACCGCGGCCATGTCCATCCCGAACCGGGTGGCCGCGGCGCCGACGAACGCGATCTGGGTGGCCACCGTGACCACGCCGAACGCCTCGGCCCCCAGGGTCCGGGTGATCAGGACCTGTGTGGCGAACGTGGCCACCATGGCCACCAGGAGACCCATAACGTTCAGGCCGGTCCCGGACAGGATGGTCCGCTCGTCGCCGGGACGCAGGGCGCCGAACGCGGCCCGTAGGCCCCGGCCGGGCTCCGCCGGATCGCTACTCGAGGTAGCCAAGGCCGCGGAGGTGCTCCTCGACCTCCTGCGCCTCGCCGGCGTCCAGGCCGGAATCGTCCTCCGGCGCAGGCGGTTCGGACGGGCGCTCCCCGGCGGCGGCCACCGAGGCCTCGTCGCCGACCACCGCGGACAGGACCTGCCCGTCGTGCTTCACCGAGGCCGGCGCGCCCACCGCAGCCAGGATGGTGGGCGCCAGGTCCACCAGCAGGGCGGGCTCCGCGAAGGCGTCGGGCGCCACCCTGGGGCCGGCGGCGGCGATCACCCCCTCCATCCGGTGGTCTCCCGACAGCCAGTCGGCGTCCTCGATCGGCGAGCGGGCGTGGGTCAGGCTGTACAGTGGCGCGGGCTCCAGCACGATGTCCGGAGCCGTGTCCACGTGGCGGCCGGTGAACACGTCCTCGCGCTTCTTCACCGAGGCGAAGGGGCTCCGCCCGGTCCGGGGATCGCGGAACCCTTCCAGGGCGTCCATCACCCGGTCCCGGGTAGCCTCGAAGTCCGCCGGGTCCACGACACCGTCGGGCTCTCGGCCACCCAGGTTGATCGATACGCCCTCGCCCGTGGATCGCACCGAGGTGTAGGCCACCGTCTTCTGCCAGTTCACCGACTGAGGGAGTGACACCCGGCCGTGGAGGCCCAGGAAGTCGTACACCTTGCGGGCCGCGGCCCGCATGGCTCCCCACTGCATGGGCCCGAACACCGCCCGGCTGGCCCCGAACTTCAGGAAGCCCAGGGTGCCCAGCAGGCGGTCCATGTGCAGGGCCCGGGTGGCCGACTGGAAGCCGTGGTCCGAGATGAACAGGACCAGGTCGTCTTCGCCGGCGTGGGCCAGGTGCCTGCCCAGGCCCTCGTCGAGGAGGCGGTACACCTCCCGGATCCGGTCCGCGACCGGCTCTCTGGTCAGCGAGGCGAAGTCCGGATGGTCGGGCGACACGTGCTTGGCCAGGCAATGCTGGATCCGGTCGGTAGCCACGTACACCAGGGATGCGAACCCCCAGTCCGTGGTGGCCAGCAGGTGCTCGTTGGCCTCGATCCGGGCCCT
>DASWKD010000289.1:0-4016 GCA_036396815.1 Actinomycetota bacterium
TTCGGTCTCTCGGTGCTGGGCAAGGTGGCCCTGTTCCTCCCGCTGGCCGGCCTGGGGGTCTTCAACCGGTACAGGAACGTGCCCCGTCTCGAACGGGGCGGCCGGCTCTCCCTCCTCCGCCGGGCCGTGGCCGGGGAGACCGCGCTGGCAGTGGGCATCCTTGGGCTCACCGGGATCATGGCCGGGCTGGCCCCGCCCCGCTCCGTGGAGGAGAACCGGGCCGCGGAACGTCCTGCCGGCGTCGTGGCCGACGGCAGCGACTTCGGGACCACCGTCCGGGTCCGACTCCAGGCCACGCCGGGGACGGCCGGCCCCAACCGGTTCGTGGTCGGGGTCAGCGACTTCGACTCCGGCGAGCCGGTGGCCGCCCGAGGGGTCCGGCTGGGGTTCACCCTCCCCGGCCGGTCCGACGTGGGCGCCTCGGAGCTCCTCCTGGAGGAGGGGTCCCCGGGCCGGTGGACGGGCCAGGGGGTGAACCTTTCGGTGGAGGGGACGTGGCGGGTGGCCGTCCTCGTGGAGCGGGCCGGGGACAGCGTGACGGTGCCACTGGAGGTCCGGACCAGGCTGCCCGAGCAGGACGTCACGGTGTCCGAGGCCCCGGGCCAGCCCACCCTGTACACCATCGCCCTGCCCGGGGGCCGGTCGGTCCAGGGGTACGTGGATCCCGGGGCCCCCGGCCCCAACGAGGTCCACTTCACGTTCTTCAGCGCCCAGGGAAGCGAGCAGCCCGTAGACTCGGCCCGCGTCACGGCCTCGGCCCGGGATGACCCGCCGTCGGAGCTCCAGGCCCGGGAGCTCTCGCCCGGGCACTTCGTGGCCTCGGCCGAGCTCGAGGCCGGACGGTGGCTGTTCCGGGTGGAGGCCCGGGCCCCAGACGGGACGTCGCTGCCCGCCTACTTCCAGCACACGATCGGAGAGGAGAGCGCATGATCCTTCGGATGACGGTCGCCGGGGCCCTCCTGGCCCTGGTGGCATGCGGATCGGACGGCGGCCCGGCCGACGGCGCCAGCCCGTCCCCGCCCCTGGTCCGGCCCTCGTCCACGGGCTCGATCGCCATCGTGGAGCCCACGCCGGGCCAGGTCGTGGAGGGCGAGGTCCGGGTCCGCGTCGAGCTCACCGGGGCCACGCTGGTCGAGGAGGTCTCCACGGACCTGGCTCCGGACGAGGGCCACATCCACCTGAGCCTGGATGGGGAGACCGTGACCCTCCTCGGCTCCCTGGACGAGGTCATCCCCGGCGTGGCCCCCGGCCCGCACCTGCTCGAGGTGGAGTTCGTGGCCGCCGACCATGGCCCGTTCAACCCCCGGGTCCTGCAGACCGTGTCCTTCGAGGCGGCATGAGCGCCAGGATCGAGGACCGGCCCCTCGTGCCCCTGCTCGGGGCCGCCCTGGCCTGCGGGGCCCTGGCCCTGCGGACGCCCGGACCGGGCTCGTTCGCCGTGCTGGCCGCCGTGGGCGCCCTGGGCCTCACCGCGGCGCGGGCGGGGGACGAGCGACGGGCCTCTCCCGCGGTGTGGCTCGCGGTGGTCGCGGCCGGCGTCGCGGCCTTCGCCGCGGTGCGCCTGTCGGCCGGGCAGACGCTTCCGGTGGTCGGCGTCCTGCCGGTGGCCGCCGCGGTGGCCGCGGCCGTGGCCGAAGAGGCGTTCTTCCGGCGGTTCCTGTACGGCTGGCTGCTGCGGTGGGGGGCCGGTCTGGCCGTGGTGACCACGGCGGTGATGTTCGCCGCCGTGCACGTCCCCGGATATGGCTGGGGCGCAGGGCTCCTCGATGCGGGGGCCGGCCTGGTCCTGGGCTGGCAGCGATGGGCCACCGGTGGATGGACGGCTCCCGCCGTCACGCACGCCGCGGCCAACCTGATGGCGATGGAGGTGCTCGGATGAGAAGGATCTCGTTGGTGCTGGCCCTGGCTACGGCCGGATGCGCTCCGGCCGCCGGCGACCTGGTGATCGGAGCCATCTACCCCACCGGCGGATCGCAGGGCGTGGGCGGCATCGAGGAGTACCGGGGCGTGCAGCTGGCCACGGAGCTGGCCAACCGCGAGGGCGGCGTGGGCGGCCGGCGGGTCCGCTTGCACCTGGTGCCCACCGAGTCGGCCGAGGGTGCCCCGGGGGCCATCCGGACCCTGGCCGACGCCGGGGTGGGCGTGGTGCTGGGCAGCTACGGAAGCACGATCTCCCGTCCGGCGGCGGAGGCCGCGGCCCGACAGGACATGGTGTTCTGGGAGGCCGGCGCCGTGGGGCAGATGGGAGCCGCCGCCGCGCCGGGGGACCGGTTCTTCCGGGTCGCTCCCACCGGGGCGTCGCTGGGCCGGTCCGCGGTGCGCTTCGTCCAGGACCGTCTGGCCCCCAAGCTCGACGCTCCCTCGGACCTGCGGTACGCGGTGGCCTACGTGGACGACGTCTACGGGCGCTCCGTGGGCCTGGGAGCCATCGAGGAGATCCGCCGGTCGGGGCTGACGCTGGCCGCCGCCATGCCGTACGACCTGGCCTCGGTGGACCACGACGCCCAGGCCGCTCGCATCGAGGAGGCCGGCGCCGACGTCCTGGTGGTCGCGGCGTACCTCGACGACGGCATCGGCCTGCGGCGGGCCATCCTCCGCCGGGGGGTGGAGCTCACGGCCTCCATCGGTACCAGCTCCAGCTACTGCATGCGGGAGTTCGGCAGGGCCCTGGGAGCGGACGCGGTGGGCCTGTTCGCCTCCGACAAGCCGGCCGCGGCGTACGTGGACCCCGCCGCGATCTCCGGCCCGGCCCGGGACGCGCTCGTCTGGGCCCGGGACACCTACCGGCAGCGCCACGACGACGACATGACCGCGCCGGCCCTGGCCGGGTTCGCCGGTGCGTGGGCCCTGCTGGAGCACGTCCTGCCCGCGGCCGGGGGCGACGATCCCGGCGCGGTGGCCGCGGCGGCCCGGGACATCAGCCTGCCGATGGGCGCGCTGCCCAACGGCTCGGGGCTGGCCTTCGCGCCTCCCGGCCATCCCGAGCCCGGAGCGAACCTCCGGGCCGCCGGGGTGATCTGGGAGTGGGTTGAGCCCAACACCCGGGAGGTCGTGTGGCCTCCGTCCCTGGCCACGGCGCCCATCCTGGCGGTCCGCCCGTGAGCAGGCGCTGGGCACCGGGAGCGGCGGCCGCCGCGGCGTACCTGGCCGCGTCGGCGGTGCTCGGCGCATCGGGCCTGCGGGTCATCCCCCTGTTCGACGGCCAGGCCCCGCCGGCCCCCTACCGCTGGGTCAGCCCTCCCGACGAGTTCGAGGACACGAACCAGGCCCCGGCCGCCGGGCGCTCGGAGTACCCCCTGGAGAGCGATACCCCGGTCCTGCTCAACGCGTTCACCGACGACGGCCAGGCCGTCCTGACCGGCCCCGAGGGGGTGTTCGCCCCGGCCGAGGGGCAGGGCTCCGTGGAGATCACGCTGACCCCCGTCGACCCTGAGGACCTGGGCCCGCCGCCCGGCGGCCTGAGCTTCGACGGCAACGCGTACCGCATCGAGGCCTCGTACCGGCCCTCCGGGGAGCCCGCCGCGCCGGCCGCGCCGGCCACCCTGGTCCTCCGCTACCCGGTCCACGCCACGCAACTCCTCCGGTGGGACGGAGCCGCCTGGGCCCGGGTCCCCGAGCCGACACCCCTCCCCGCCGCCCTGCAGATCTTCGGCGAGATCACCGAGCTGGGGACCTTCGTGGCCGCCGGCCCGGGACAGGCTGGGAAGGGCATCGGACGGTGGCTGGCGTACGGGGCGGCCGCCCTGGCCATCGCGGCGGTGGCCCTGTACCCGGTGTTCCGAAAGAGGTGGTCCGCCCGGCGCCGAGCGAAGGAGCGTTCCGGCCGGTCCCGGGGCCGCCCGGTCAGGGGCCGGCGAGGCAGACCTCGGAAGGGCGGCCGCTGACGGTCGCCCACGCCGGAACCGACGTGACCATGCTCCTGCTCCTGGCGCTGGGATCGGGCGGCGTGGCCGTGTCGCGGCTCCGGGGCCGCGGGTTCTCCGACCTGTCGACCCGCGCGGCGTGGCTCCTGGCCG
>DASWKD010000290.1:0-7591 GCA_036396815.1 Actinomycetota bacterium
CCAGCGCCGCCGAGATCGGCGGCGCGGCCCTCGGCCTGCTCAAGGACCCCGAGCGGTCCGCCAAGATGGGGTCCGCGGGAGCCGAGTGGGTGCACCGGGACCTGGGATGGGGAACCATCGCCCGCCGCCTGCACGCCCTCCTGGAGGGATGCCTCCGATGATCGTCCGGGCCAAAGCCCCCCTGCGCATCAGCTTCGGCGGCGGGGGGACCGACGTGGAGCCCTATCCCTCCGAGCACGGCGGCGCCGTCCTCAGCGCCACCATCGACCTGTACGCGTTCGCCTCGCTGGAACACCGTCCGGACGGCGAGGTCAAGGTGTTCACCGACGACGGCGACAGCGCCCACTACCCCTCCCCCGAGGACATGGTGTTCGACGGCCACCTGGACCTGGTCAAGGCGTCGCTGCGGCACATGGCGCCCGGGGCCGGGCTGGAGCTCCACCTCTCGGGCGACGCCCCGCCGGGGTCCGGGCTGGGCACGTCCTCGGCCCTGGTGGTGGCCATGCTGTCCGCAGTGGCCGAGCACACCCACGTGCCGCTCACCCCCTACGAGCTGGCCCGCCGGGCGTACCAGGTGGAGCGGGTGGACCTCCGCCAGGCCGGCGGGATGCAGGACCAGTACGCCGCGGCGTTCGGGGGCTTCAACTTCATCGAGTTCTCCGGCCCGGACCGCGTGGTGGTCAACCCCCTGCGGATCCGGTCCGGCGTCCTGAACGAGCTCCACGGCTCGCTCCTGCTGTGCCACACGGGGATCACCCGCAAGTCGGGCGGCATCCTCCGCCGCCAGGTCGAGGGCTACCGCACGGGAAAGACGCTGCGGACCCTGAGCCGGATCAAGGAGCTGGCGGTGGGGATGAAGGAGGCCCTGCTGACCGGGGACCTCGACCGCTTCGCCCAAGGCCTGAACGAGGGGTGGGAGCAGAAGCGGGATCTGGCCGAGGGCATCACCAACGAGCGGGTGGACGAGCTGTACGAGCGAGCGCTGAAGGCCGGAGCCACCGCAGGGAAGCTCCTGGGGGCGGGCGGCGGCGGGTACGTCCTCCTGTTCTGCCCCTTCACCGAGCGGACCCGGGTGGCGGAGACCATGGAGGAGGCCGGGGCCCGCGTCGTACGCTTCCACTTCGAGGAGCGAGGAGCGGAGACGTGGAGGGTTCGCTGAGCGACCTGGAGGTCCGGGCCAAGGAGCACCTGGCCGCGGCGGCCCGGCTGGCCGCGGAGGTGGCCGGCGGGGAGCTCCCCCGGGAGGCGGCCCGGGCCGGCGCGATCCTCGCGGAGGCGCTCCGGGCCGGCCGGAAGGTCCTGTTCTGCGGCAACGGAGGGAGTGCGGCCGATGCCCAGCACCTGGCCGCCGAGCTGGTCGGGCGGATGGACGGCGAGCGGGGCCCGCTGGCCGGGCTGGCCCTGACCACCGACACCTCGGCCCTCACCGCCCTGGCCAACGACTACGGCTACCAGGAGGTGTTCGCCCGCCAGGTCCGGGCCCTGGGGAACGAGGGCGACGTCCTGGTCACCCTGTCCACCAGCGGCCGGTCGCCCAACGTGCTCCGGGCCGCCGACGCCGCCCGGGACCGCGGGATGGCCGTGGTGGCCCTGACCGGCCCCGGCCCCTCGCCGCTGGCCGAGCAGGCCCGGGTGACGCTTCGGACCCCCGGGGCCACCAGCGGCGAGATCCAGCAGGGCCACATCGTGCTGGGCCACCTGCTGTGCGCCCTGGCCGAGAGCGCCCACCGGGCGTGAGCCGGCCGGCCGTCTTCCTGGACCGCGACGGGACCCTGATAGAGGACCCCGGATACCTCGGCGACCCCGACCAGGTGGTCGTTCTCCCCGGGGTTCCCGGGGCCCTCCGCCGGCTCCGTGGGGCCGGGTTCGCTCTGGTCGTGGTGTCGAACCAGGCCGGCGTGGCCCGCGGCCTGTTCACCGAGGAGGACGTCCGCGCGGTGAACGACCGCCTCCAGGCCCTGCTGGCGGTCGAGGGCGGGCCGGTGGACGGCTGGTACTGGTGCACGCACCATCCCGCGTTCAGCGGCCCGTGCGCGTGCCGCAAGCCCGGGACCGAGCTCCTGGAGCGGGCCGCCCGCGACCTGTCCCTGGACCTGGAGCGGTCGTGGATGGTCGGCGACCACCCCACGGACGTGGAGGCCGGGATCCGGGCCGGCGGGCGGGGCATCCTGGTCCTCACCGGCCACGGCGGGCACGGCGACGTCCCCCCGGGGACCCCGGTGGCCCGGGACCTGGCACACGCCGCCGGGCTCATCGTGACATGAGCTTCGTCTCCCACCTGGCGTGTTCGCGATGCCGAGCCACGTACCCCGCCGGCCGGATCCACCACCTGTGCACGGCGTGCGGCTCCCCGCTGGTGGTGGAGTACGACCTGGAACGGATCGCCACGGCCGTGCAGCCGCGCGACCTGCTGGAGCGACCGGCAACGATGTGGCGGTACGCGGAGCTCCTCCCGGTGACCGGCGCCCCCGTCACCCTGGGCGAGGGCTTCACCCCGCTCCTCCCGGCGCCCGGGCTCGGTGAGCGGTTCGGCCTCCCCCACCTGTGGATCAAGGACGATGGCCTCAACCCCACCGGCACGTTCAAGGCCCGTGGGGCGTCGGCCGGCATCTCCATGGCCGCCGCACTGGGTGTGAAGGAGGTGGGCCTCCCCACGGCCGGCAACGCCGGCGGCGCGTGGGCGGCCTACGGCGCGGCGGCCGGGATCACCGTGCACGTGGCCATGCCGTCGGATGCACCCGCTGCCAACCGGGCGGAGTGCGCCGCGTACGGCGCGAACGTCACCACGGTGGATGGGCTGATCGATGACGCGGCCGCCGTGATCAACGAGGGCGTCCGCCAGCACGGCTGGTACGACGCGGCAGGCATGCGGGAGCCCTACCGGGTGGAGGGGAAGAAGACGTTCGGCCTGGAGATCGCCGAGCAGATGGGCTGGTCCATGCCCCAGGCCATCGTGTATCCCACGGGGGGCGGGATCGGGCTGATCGGCATGTGGCGGGCGTTCCTCCAGATGCGCGACCTGGGGTGGGTGCACGGCGACCTGCCTCGGCTGATCGCCGTCCAGGCTGCCGGCTGCGCCCCCGTGGTCCGGGCAATCCTGGAGGGCGAGGAGGACACGGAGCGCTGGGAGCAAGCGGAGACGGTCGCTTCGGGCCTGCGGGTGCCCATGGCCACGGGACACCGGATGACCCTCTGGGCGATCCGGGACACCGGCGGCACCGCCGTGGCCGTGAGCGACCGGCAGATCCTGCAGACCATGGCTCTCGCGGCGGCCGCGACGGGCGTGCTCCCGTGCCCGGAGGGCGCCGCGGCGGTGGCCGCCGTGCCCATGCTCCGGGAGGCCGGCCACCTGGACCCCGCCGACCGGGTGGTGGTGATCAACACCGGCTCCGCGCTCAAGTACCCGCGGGAAGTGGACTATCCGGTCGGGGCCGCCTAGCATCGTCCCGGAGGGAGGCAACCATGACGTTCGCGATCGAGAAACGACCTGACGACATCCTGCTGAAGGGCGAGTTGGACATGTCGGCGGAGCACGAGCTCACCCGGTCCCTGGACCCCGAGCCCCAGAACGGGGGAGACCTGGTCCTGGACCTGTCGGAGCTCACGTTCATCGACAGCAGCGGTGTACGGGTTCTGCTCCGCACCGCCGACCGCCTGGCCGACCGGGGCCGGGTGATCCTGCGGACCCCTTCGCCCGCCGTGGCCAGGGTGTTCGACCTGATGCGGCTGGAAACGGTGCCCAACATCGAGGTCCAGAAGGAGTAGCGGTGCTCCAGACGTACCGGTCTCACCCGGCCCAGCTGGCCAGGATCCGGGACACCGTCCGGGACCTGGCCGTGCAGGCCGGGCTCCAGCGCGGCCGGATCGAGGACCTGGTGCTGGCCATCTCCGAGGCCGCGGCCAACGCCATCGTGCACAGCGGCTCCGGGAGGCTGACCATCAGCTGGGAGGTGACCGACGACCGCGTGGTGGTCGAGGTGCGCGACGAGGGCGTGTTCCGCAAGCGCGTGCCCATGCCCGAGCTGGACGGCGTGGGCGGGCACGGCATCCCGCTGATGATGGCCCTGGTGGATGAGGTCTCGGTCCGTGAGGGGACGGCGGTGGCCCCCGGCACCGTGGTCCGCATGGTGGTCGGCCGGGGCTCCCAGGCCGCCACGGGCTGAGCGTTCAGCCGGTGGCGCGGAGGACGAGGATGGCCATGTCGTCGCGTGAAGGTGAGGTGCGCGACTCCAGGGCCAGGCGCTCCAGGCCCTCGGCGATGCCCGCGGCATCCTGACCGGCCAGGGGACGGAGCAGAGCGGTGAGGCCGGACTCGGTGGGCACGTCCATGGCCTCGAAGGGATCGCTCAGGCCGTCCGTGTACAGCACCAGCGCGTCGCCCGGGCGGAGCTCCACGTGGCGGTCCTCCAGCTCGGGCTGGTCGAACACCCCCAGGAGGGTCCCGGGCTGGCCCACCGGTTCCACGTCGCCCCCGGCCCGCAGGACCATGGGCGGGGGGTGGCCGCCCAGGGCCACCGTGACCCGGATGGGATCGCCCCCCAGGTCCAGCCGGGCGCAGGCCACCGTGCAGAACCGGAGGTCGGTGGACTGCGGGATCAGGGCCTGGTTCACGGCCCGGAGGATCTCGCTGGGCCGCCGTTCGCTGGCCGCCACGGCCCGCAGGGACTGGCGGGCGGTGCCGGTCAGGGCGGCGGCCTCCAGCCCTCGCCCGCACACGTCCCCGATCAGCGCGATCCACGATCCCCCGCCGAGCGAGAACAGGTCGTAGAAGTCCCCACCCACCTCCACGCCCTCCCCGGCCGAGTGGTAACGGGCCGCGGCCTCCATCTTGGGAATGGGCGGGAGGCCGGGCGGGAGGAGGCTGCGCTGCAGGGTCGAGGCGATGCGGGCCCGCTCCCGGTACAGCCGGGCGTTGTCGATGGCCAGCGCGGCCCGGCGCCCCAGCTCCTCGGCCAGGCCCAGGTCCTCGGGACCGAACCGGCGCTCCGACCCGGTGGCCACGAACGTGATGGCCCCGAACGTCCGCCCCCGGGCGGTGAGGGGCACCACCATGGCGGAGCGCGGGGCCAGCCGATGGTCGGTGGCCACCTGCTGGATCACGTCGCCGTCGACCTCCTGGTACAGCTCGCTCTCTCCCGTCCGGACCACGTTGGGGGCCCCGATCCGGGCATGCCTGGCGGGCGGGTGCCGCCGGCGGAACTCGCGGGCCCACTCGAGCATCGTGGGATCGGCGTGGGCCACGGCGGCCATGGTGAGGACGCCGTCCTCGTCCAGCACGTCGACCGCGCACCAGTCGGCCAGGCGAGGCACGGCCAGCTCGGCCACGCGGTTCATCGTCTTGTCCTGATCCAGGCTGGAGGTGAGGACCGCGCTGGCCTCGGCCAGGAACGCCACCCGGGCCCGGGCGGTCTCGGCCAGCTCCCGCGAGCGGCGTTCCCCTTCCAGGAGGCCGGCCCGGGCCTCGTCGCCCTTCTTGCGCTCCACGGAGGCGGCCAGGACGTTGGCCACGGCCTCCAGGAAGTGGATGTCGTCCCGGGTGAAGCGGCGGCGGGACGCGGTGTGGGCCCCCAGGACCCCGTACGGACCGGTGAGACCGGGGATCACCACGGTGACCCCGCTGACCACCCCGTGGTCGTGGAGGATCGGCGGGCCGCTGAACCGCACCTCGGTGTGGAGGTTCTCCACGATCACCGGTGATCGAGACAGAAGCGTGAACCCGGCCTGGGAGGACGAGCCCGCCCCCACCGTGGCCGTGCCCACCAGGTCGTCCTTCCAACCCACCCCCGCCCGCAGGAGCAGAGCCTCCCGGTGCGGGAGGAGCTCCAGCACGTCGGCGAACTCCACGTCCAGGGTGACCGCCACCACCTCGCTGGCCTCCTGCAGCAGGTCGTCCAGGCCGATGTCGGTCAGGGCCCGGTGGCCCAGCCTGGCCACGGCGGCCTGCTGGCGGACCCGGACCGCGATCTCCTTCTGGGCCCGGCGCTGGTCCGTGATGTCTCGGAACACGTTGACGGCGCACACCACGTTCCCACGTCCGTCCAGGATCGGCCGGGCGTGGAGCGACGTCCATCGGTCCTCCTGGGTGTCGCGCCGCCGCCACCGGACCACCGCCTCCGGTGGCTCCAGGCCCTGGAGCGCCAGGCGCCCGGGCAGGCGCTCCGGGGGGAACGGCTGGCCCTCCTCGTCCGTGAGGACGAACCGGCCCATGACGTCCTTCACCGGCGCGGACAGGAGGGCGTCGCGCGAGGGGAAGCCCAGGAGGCCGACCGCGGCAGGGTTCGCATACAGCAACTCACCGGACGGGTCCTGGACGGTCACCGCGTCCGAGAGCGCGTCGTAGAGATCGAACCGCAGGTGGTCGGCGGCCACGTGTCCCTCCTCCCTCAGGGGCGGAAGGTACCACGACGTCCGCCAACAGGTCCGGCCAAGCAGACGAAGCGGAGATTTCCAATCGATCGCTCGATACGGTATACAGGAAGTGGCTCTCCTCCCCTCACAGCCCCCACTATGAAGAGATACGCGACCCTCATCGTGTTCATGACCCTCCTGGCCACGTCCCAGCCGGCCGGGGCGGACCGCACGTTCCGCTTCATCGGGGGCGGGAACGGCCACGGCGTGGGGATGAGCCAGTACGGGGCGTACGGCCTGGCCCAGAAGGGGTGGGGCCGCAAGGAGATCATCACCTGGTACTACAAGGGCACCTCGGTGGGTACCGAGGCCGCCCCCAAGGGCAAGTTCCGGGTGGGCCTGCTCCAGCGACGAGGCTCGTTCACGCTGAAGGCCCGGAAGGCCGCGTTCGACCTGGTGGTCGAGGGCCAGGGGACGGTGCACACGGTGCCCAAGGGCGAGGCCCGCCGCATCGTGATCTCCGGCGAGAAGTACAAGGTCTACAAGGACGACAAGCTGAAGGGAACCTGGGGCGGCCCGGCCGACGACCTCCGGGCCGTGTACAGGGACACGGGCGCGCTGGTGAAGGTTCGCCAGTGGGGTCACGGGATGCGGCGGGGCCACCTGGAGTGGGACATCGTGTCCTCCACCCGGGCCCACCTGGTGGCCGTGATCGATCCCGAGGAGTACCTGTTCGGCTTGGGCGAGGTCCCCTCCAGCTGGCCGGCCAAGGTCCTCCAGGTCCAGGCGGACGCCGCCCGGACCTACGCGTACCGCGTGGTGGACGGAGGCGGCCGCTCCGGCTGTGCCTGCGACATCTACGGCGACACCCGCGACCAGAACTACGTGGGGTGGGAGAAGGAGTCCTCCTACCTGGGGGAGCGGTGGGTGAGCGCCGTGGAGAAGACCGAGGAGGAGGTCGTCACGTACTCCGGCGGGCTGGCCAAGACCTACTACTCGTCCTCCAGCGGCGGGTGGATCGAGGCGGTGGGCGCGGTGTGGGGTGGCTCCGAGCCGTACCTCAAGGCCACCTGCGACCCCGGCGACTACACCTCGGCCAACCCCAACCGCACCTGGAAGAAGGCCCAGATGGGCAAGGAGGTGGCCCGGAAGCTCCGGGCTCGCTACGGCTGGAGCATCCGGCGAGCCACGGGGATCACCATCACCGACCGGGGCAAGGGCGGCTACGTCTCGAAGGCCCGGA
>DASWKD010000291.1:0-7652 GCA_036396815.1 Actinomycetota bacterium
TGGATGCTGCCGGTGGAGGGAGGACGGGACTGGGGGATGGTCCGGACGATGGCCTCCTCCGGCTCGGGGGCCCGCATCACCGGCCCGGGCTCCGGACGCTGGGGCCTGCGGAACGGGGACGGGCGCCGGGCCGGGGGAGCCTCCTCCAGGGGGGCCTCCGCCTGCATGGCCGCCCCCAGGCCCTCCTCCACGTCGTCGTCCTCCACCAGACCCAGGTAGTTGAGCGTCTTCCGCCACACGCCTGCCATCGCCTCCTCCTTCAGCGCCGGGGGCCGAAGATGGCCGACCCGACCCGAACCATCGTAGCGCCTTCCCCCACCGCGGTCTCCAGGTCCGCCGACATGCCCATCGACAGCTCGACCAGCCCCGGATGCCGGGCGGCCAGCCGGTCCCGCAGGTCACGCAGGGCGGCGAAGGCCGGGCCCGGATCCCCGCCCGGCGGGGCCACCGTCATCAGGCCCCGGAGGTCGATCCCCTCCATCGCGGCCACGCGGTCCACGAAGACCTCGGCCTCCGCCGAGGGCACGCCGACCCGGCCGTCGGTGAAGTCGACCTCGACCAGACCCGGCACGGCCCGGCCCCGGCCGGCGCCGGTCGCGGCCATCCGTTCCAGGGCCCGTCCGGGCTCCAGCGTGTGGACCACGTCGGCGGCCTCCGCCGCGCGGCGGGCCTTGTTCCCCTGGACCCGGCCGATGAGATGCCAGGTTGCCCCGGCGACCTGGTCCCGTTTCGTCTCCAGCTCCTGCACGTGGTTCTCCCCCAGGTCGGTGAGCCCGGCGGCCACGGCCGCCGCAGCGGCCTCCACGGGCATCTCCTTGGTTACCCCGATCAACCGGACCCCATCCGGGTCCCGGCCGGCCCGCTCGCAGGCCGCCCGGATCCGGTCCCGGACGGCGGCCAGCCGCTCCTCCACCGCGCGGAAGTCTATCACGATGGTTGACAGCAGGTAACAGGAACGGTCATCGGTTGTCTCTCGTTGACAGGCGCATCGCGACGAGGGCCTGGCGGCCGGTCTCCCCGTCCCGGCGATGGGAGAAGAACCGTTCCGGGAGGTGAGCCGTGCACTCCCCGGCCACCTCGACCTTCCGGACCCCGGCCCCGCGAAGGATCTTCCGGGCGGTGCCGGCCAGGTCGAGGAACAGCCCGTCCTCCCGGCGCTCGACCACGGCCCCGGCCTCGGAGCCCGAGGCCACGGCCAGGGCCACGTCCTCCCCGACCTGGTAGTGGCAAGGCCCGATGGCCGGTCCGATGACCGCCACCACACCCTCGGGATCCTCGAAGGCGGTCAGGGCCCGGTCCGGGATCCCGGCGGCCAGGCCCCGCCACCCGGCGTGGACGGCCACCAGGCGGCCCTCGGCCTCCGAGGCCAGGGCGATGGGCAGGCAGTCCGCGGTGAGGACGGCCACCGGCAGGCCGGGGCGGGTCACGGTCAGGGCGTCGGCCCCGGGGAGGGCCTCGTCGTGGTCCTCGAAGCCGGCCCCGGCCCGCTTGTCCCCCACCCGGGCCACCTCGGCCCCGTGGACCTGCTCGGCCACGGCGAAGGGGGGCACGTCCAGGGCCTGGATCACGCGGCGGCGGTTGGCCAGGACCCGGGCCGGGCGGTCCTCCGTGCGCAGGCCCAGGTTCAGGCTCTCGAACGGGGGCGGGCTCTCCCCCCCGGTGCGCTCGGTGAACGCGGCCAGGAACCCCGCCCCCTCGAGGAGGGGCGAGAACAGGGCGTGGCCGTCACCGAGGGGTCGTCGGTCCATGGGGATGTGTGGGGGCGGGAAGGTCTCGCGCTTCCAGAGCGGGGGAAGGGCGCCTGGCAGCGGCCCTCCCCGCCCCCACGTCTATTTGAGGAAGTCGGGGATGTCCAGGTCGTCCTCGGCGCCGGCCTCGGCGTCGATGGCCGCCGGAGCCGGCTGGAAGAGGTCCTGTTCCTCCTCTTCCGGGTCCTGCAGGAGGGAGGGGATGGGGATGTCGTCCTCCTCCTCCGGCAGGGGCTCCATGTCCACCGCTTCCCTCCGCCGGGTGAAGCCGGGCCGCGTGGTGCCCGTGCCCAGCTTGTCGAACCCGGCGGCGATGACCGTGACCCGGCACTCGTCGCCGAGCGAGTCGTCGATCACGGCCCCGAAGATGATGTTGGCGTCGGGATGGGCCACCCGGGTGATGGCCTCGGCGGCCCGGTTGACCTCGTGCAGGGCCAGGTTGGACGGCCCGGCGATCGACAGGAGCACGCCCTTGGCCCCGTCGATCGAGGACTCCAGGAGGGGCGAGGTCACCGCGTTCTCCGCGGCCTCCTCGGCCCGGGTCTCCCCCGAGGCGTGGCCGATGCCCATCAGGGCCGACCCGGCCCCGCTCATCACGGCCTTGACGTCGGCGAAGTCCAGGTTGATCAGGCCCGGGGTCATGATCAGGCTGGTGATGCCCTCCACGCCCTGGTACAGGACCTGGTCAGCCATCCGGAACGCGTCCAGCATGGACGTGTTGGGCTCGGAGATCTCCAGCAGGCGGTCGTTGGGGACCACGATCAAGGTGTCCACCTCGTCCCGGAGCTCCTTGACCCCCATGTCGGCCTGGGTGGCCCGCCGCTTCCCCTCGAAGGCGAAGGGACGGGTGACCACGCCGATGGTCAGGGCGCCCATCTGCCGGGCCACCTGGGCCACGATGGGGGCCCCGCCGGTGCCCGTGCCCCCGCCCTCGCCGCAGGTGATGAACACCATGTCGGCGCCCTTGAGGATCTCCTCGACCTCCTCGCGGTGCTCCTCGGCGGCCCGCCGTCCGGTCTCCGGGTCCGAGCCGGAGCCCAGTCCTCGGGTGGTCTCCCGGCCGATGTCCAGCTTCACGTCGGCCTCGGACATCAGGAGGGTCTGGGCGTCGGTGTTGCAGGCGATGAACTCCACGCCCTTCAGGCCGGCCTCGATCATGCGGTTGACGGCGTTCACGCCGCCCCCGCCGATCCCGACGACCTTGATCACCGCCAGGTAGTTCTGCGGAGCCTGCATCATGTGGTCTGCCTCCCTGCTCTGACCTGGGGAAACGCACGAGCGGGGGGAACTCTCAACCTCAGGTGAATGTTGATTGTTATGTAAACCTGACTTACAGGGAGAGGAATCTACACGACCCTCACCGTCATGTCAACGCTCAAGTGGCCCACTCACGGCCCCGGATCCGGTGGTGCGGCGACCTCCGGCGCTCCGGCGGGCTTCAGGACGGGACTGGTCGGGGTGCTCACGTCCAGGTACTCGACGGCCAGGCCCTCCCGGCGGGCGTAGCGGACCAGGTTCAGGATGGCCGCGTTCTTCTGGGGCATGCTCTCGGCCCGTCCGTAGCGGACCTCCCCCCCGCCGGCCAGGGTCCCCCGGATCTCCGCTCCCTCCACGCGGAGCTTGGAGACCAGGCGTCGGAGGCGCTCGTCGAACGAGGCGGCCACCCGGAGGGCGGCGCCCTGGCCCCCGAGGCGAGCCCCCGCGGCCAGTCCGGCGGGCACGGGGGGGAGCTCCACGAGGGCGGGGTTCCGCCGCTCGGCCCGGGCCACCACCACGCCGTCGGCGGCCACCACGGAGAAGGCTCCCCGTCCATCGGGGACCTCGGCCACGGGCCGCCGCTCCCGGATGCTGATGATGAGCGTCCCGGGGAGGGACCGCTCGATGGATGCGCCGGCCACCCACGGCGAACCCAGGAGCGCGTCCTCGGCGGCCCCGGTGTCGGCCAGGATGAGGTTGTCCCTGAGCGAGATCCCGCTCAGGCGGATGACCTCCATCTCCCCCAGCCGTCCGGCCCCCCGGACCTCTACCTCCCGGATGTGGAACAGCGGCGAGGTGATGACCACGGCCGCAGCCACCGCCAGGGCGGCCACCAGGACCACACCCGTGACCCGGCCCGAGACCCGCCGCCGGCTAGGGCTCATCGAACGCGCCCACCCGGTGGACCTCGGGCTCCAGGTCCACGCCGAACCGCTCGCGGACCCGGTCCCGGACCAGGCCGATCAGCCGGTGGACGTCGGCGGCGGTGGACCCGGGGGCGGCGATGACGAAGTTGGCGTGCTTCTCCGACACGCGGGCCCGGCCCACCGACAGCTCCTTCCCTCCCGCTTCCTCGACCAGCCGGGCCGCGTGGTCTCCGGGCGGGTTCTTGAACACGCTGCCGCAGTTCGGCTCGGCCAGCGGCTGGGTCCGCCGGCGCCAGTCCCGTGCCTCGTCCATGTCCCGGCGGATCTCCGTGGGGTCCCCGGGCGTCAGGGCCACCCGGGCGGCAACGACCACGCTCCCGTCAGGGAGGGCCGAGGACCGGTAGGCGAAGTCGGCGTCCGCCGCGTCCACCCACCGCGAGCGGGCCTCGGCCAGCGGGTACACCTCCACGGCCTCCACCACCTCGTCCAGGCTGTGGCCGTGCGCGCCGGCGTTCATCCGCACCGCGCCGCCCAGGGACGCCGGGATGGCCACCCCGAAGGACAGCCCGCTCAGGGCATGCGACAGGGCCACGCCGGCCAGCGCCGGCAGGGGCATGGCCGCCCCGGCCGTCAGCCGGTCGCCGTCCCGGGCCGTCCACCGGAAGGGCCGGCCCAGGCGGATCACGATCCCTGGGAAGCCCCGGTCCGACACCAGCAGGTTGGAGCCCTTCCCGATGACCACCACGGGCAGCCCGGTCTCCGCCGAGGCCTGGGCGACCGCGTCGAGGTCCTCGGCCCCCTCGACCTCCAGGTACAGCGCGGCGGGGCCTCCCAGGCGGAAGGAGGTCAGCGGGGCCAGGGCGAAGTCCCGGCGGACGCGGGGACCGGCCCCGTCCCCGAGGATCCGGGCCGCGGCCTCGACGCGCTCATCCACCGGGTCGCTCCCGGAGGGCGTTCATCGTCTCGCCACCGACCATCGTCACGTCCCCGGCGCCCAGCGTGAGGACCAGGTCCCCCGGACGGATCGACGAGGACAGGTACGGGGCCACGTCGGCCCGGCTGGGGAGGTAGACCACCCGTTTGCCCGGAGCCGCCTCGGCCAGGGCGTCCACCACGACCTTCCCGGACACGCCGGGGATAGGGACCTCGCCGGCGCCGTACACGTCGGTGACCACCACGACGTCCGCCCCGGCCAGGCTCTCCCCCAGGGCCCGCCCCATGACCTGGGTCCGCGTGAACCGGTGGGGCTGGAACACGGCCACCAGGCGGTCCGCCCCGTCGTGGCGGGCCGAGGCCAGGGTGGCCTCGATCTCCGTGGGATGGTGGGCGTAGTCGTCCACGAACCGGGCTCCCCCGGCCTCGCCCAGCCGCTCGAACCGGCGGCGTACCCCGGTGAACGCGGTCAGGGCCTCCGCGGCCCCGGCCGGGTCCACACCCAGCCGAGCTGCGGTGGCCAGGGCCGCCGCGGCGTTCAGGAGGTGGTGATGACCGGGGAACGGGAGGCGGACCTCGACCCGGGCGCCCTCGATGGTCACGGCGCCCCGTGACCCGGCCCCGATCTCCAGCACGTCCACGCGGATGTCGTTGGCCTCACCCTCGCCGTACGTGGTGGCCCCGGGGGGGAGCACCCGCCGGCAGCCGGGGTCGTCGCCGCAGGCGATCACGTGACCGGCGGAGGCGCAGAACGAGGCGAAGGCCGCGTCCACCGCTCCTCCGTCACCGTAGAAGTCCAGGTGCTCCGGCTCGACGTTGGTGACCACGGCGATGTCGGGACGCAGGAGCAGGAACGAGCCGTCCGACTCGTCGGCCTCGGCCACGAACAGGTCACCGGCGCCGGATCGGGCTCCGGAGCCGGATTCGTTCAGCTCGCCGCCCACGATGTAGGTGGGATCGAGGCCGGTGCGCTCCAGGATCACGGCGATCATCGACGTGGTCGTGGTCTTACCGTGCGTGCCGGCCACCGCCACGCATCGCCGGCCGGTCATCAGCGCGGCGAGGACCTGCGCGCGGACGTACACGGGCACGCCGGCCTCGTGCGCCGCAGCCACCTCGGCGTTGCCCGCCGGGATGGCGGTGGAGATGATCACCGCCTGGGCGTCGCCCACGTGCCCGGCGTCGTGACCGACCTCCACGGTCGCTCCGGCCCCCCGGAGGGCCTGGGCTCCGGAGCCGTCCTTGAGGTCGCAGCCGGTGACGTTGATCCCGCGGTCCATCAGGACCCGGGCGATCCCGCTCATCCCCGCGCCGCCGATCCCCACCAGGTGCGTGCGTTCCAGACCCCCGAGATCGGGTACGGGGAGGGTGGGGATGCTTCCCGGCGGTGGCACGTACGGCTCCATCTACACGTGGTACGAGCGGGCCTCCAGCGACCCTAGGTGGTCGCGGACCCACTCGGCCGTGCGCTTCAGGCCGTCCTCCAGGGGGACGACCGCCTCCCACCCGGCCCACGCGCGGGCCCGGGTGGCGTCGGCCAGCAGGCGGTGGACCTCGGAGCCCTCCGGGCGCAGGCGGGCCTCCTCCGTGACCACGTCCTTGCGGATCCCGGTCACCCCGAACAGGGTCTCGACCAGGTCCCCGATCGAGATCTCCCGGCCCGTGCCCAGGTTCGTGACCTGGCCCACGGTCCGGTCGCTGGCCGCCACGGCCAGGAACCCGGCCGCCGTGTCCGTGACGAACGTGAAGTCCCGGGTGGGCGAGGTGGCCCCCAGCCGGATGGCCTCCACCTCCCCGTCGTAGATCTGGGCCAGGAGGGTGGGGATCACCGCCCGGGTGGACTGCCGCGGGCCGTAGGTGTTGAACGGCCGGACCACGGCCACCGGGAGCGCGAACGACCGGTGGAAGCTGAGGGCCAGCATGTCGGCGCCGGCCTTGGTGGCGGCGTACGGGGACTGGGGCTGGAGCGGATGCTCCTCGGTGATCGGCACGGTGCGGGCCGTCCCGTACACCTCGCTGGTCGAGGTGTGCACCACACGCTGGACCCCGGCCCGCCGGGCGGCCTGGAGCACGTGGTGGGTGCCCACCACGTTGACCTGCACGTAGCTCTCGGCGGCCTGGTAGCTGTAGGGGATGCCGATCAGCGCGGCCAGGTGGAACACGACCTCGGTCCCTGCCGCGGCCGTCATGACGCGCTCGGCGTCCCGGACGTCCCCCGGCAGGATCTCCACGTCGTCCTGCCGCCCCTCCAGCCACCCCCGGGAGCCGCGGGGCTCGTAGTGGACCAGGGCTCGGACCGTGGCTCCCTCCTCCAGGAGCCGTTCCACCAGGTGGCTCCCGATGAAGCCCTCGCCGCCGGTGACCAGGACCTTCCGGCCCGCCCACCCCACCGCTACTCCTCCTCTCCGGTGGCGAACTCCAGGAGGACGTGCTCGAAGTCCTCGGGGCTGCCGATGTCGAACCACTTGTCACGGATCTCGAACACCCGGACCGGCCGTCCCTCGGCCATAACCTTCTCCAGCAGGTCCGGCATGTCGATGGTGGTGTCGGCCGGCACCAGCGGCAGGACCTCGGGTCGGAGCATGTAGATGCCGGCGTTGCACAGCACGCCCTGCTCGGGCTTCTCCTCGATGCCGGTCAGCGCCGTGCCCTCGGTGCGCAGGACGGCGTAGGGGACCCGCGACGTGTAGCGGATCGCGGCGATCGTGGCCGGGTCGCCGTGCTCCCCGTGGAACGAGACCAGGTCGGCGAAGGCCAGCCGGGTCATGATGTCTGCGTTCATCACCAGGAGGGACCGGCCCAGGTCGGGCGGGACCATCGACAGGGCGCCCGCCGTCCCCAGGCGCGC
>DASWKD010000292.1:0-7227 GCA_036396815.1 Actinomycetota bacterium
TCCTGGTGGCGGTCCTCATGGTGCCGGGGTGGCGAGGGAGCGTGGGGGTGGTGCTGGCCGCCTGCCTGGGCGCGGCGGTGGCCGGCCTGCCGTTCGACCTGGGGGAGCGGGCCATGCTGGGCGACGCCGGGTCCAACCCCCTGGGGTTCATGGCCGGGATGGGCCTGGCCTCGGTCCTGCCCACCCCCGGGGTGGTGGCCGCCGCCCTGGTCCTCCTGGCCCTGCAGGCCGCCGCGGAGACCGTGACCCTGTCCCGGATCATCGATGCGGCTCCGCCGCTACGGTGGGCGGACCGCCTGGGACGGAAGATCGAGTGAAGAAGGTCGGGACGAACCGGGCAGGTGCTTCCCCGAGGCCCCAGGTCTGGTAGCATGAAGTCCCGAGTTGGTCACACAGCCGAAGTTCATCTTCGTCACCGGAGGGGTCGCCTCCAGCCTGGGGAAGGGCATCACCTCCGCATCGCTGGGCCGGCTCCTCAAGTCCCGCGGCCTCCGGGTCTCCATGCAGAAGCTCGATCCCTACATCAACGTGGACCCGGGCACCATGAACCCCTTCGAGCACGGTGAGGTGTTCGTGCTGGACGACGGCGCCGAGACAGACCTGGACCTCGGCCACTACGAGCGGTTCACGGACGAGAGCCTGCACCGCGGGTCCAACCTGACCACCGGGGCGGTGTACTCCAGCGTGATCGCCAAGGAGCGGCGGGGCGAGTTCCTGGGCAAGACCGTCCAGGTGATCCCCCACATCACCAACGAGATCAAGGACCGGATCCGGGGCCACGCCGCGGCCACCGACGCCGAGATCGTGGTGGTGGAGATCGGGGGCACGGTGGGCGACATCGAGTCCCTGCCGTTCCTGGAGGCCGTCCGCCAGCTCCGCAACGAAGTGGGCCGGGCGAACTGCGCGTTCGTGCACGTCTCCCTGCTCCCGCACATCGCCCCCACCGGAGAGCTGAAGACGAAGCCGACCCAGCACTCGGTGAAGGAGCTCCGCTCGCTGGGCATCCAGCCCGACGTGATCGTGTGCCGCTCGGACCGGCCGATCGGCCGGGGCCTCAAGGAGAAGATATCCCTGCTGTGCGACGTGGACATCCAGGCCGTGGTGTCGGCGGTGGACGCCGACTCGATCTACGAGGTTCCCCTGGTCCTCCACGCCGAGGGTCTGGACGGGTACCTGGCGGATCTGCTGCACCTCCCGGAGGGGGAACCCGACCTCTCGGAGTGGACGGCCCTGGTGGAGCGGATCCAGACGGCCACCGAGCCGGTGACCATCGGCGTGGTCGGCAAGTACGTGGACCTCCCCGACGCGTACCTCTCGGTGACCGAGGCCCTCCGTCACGGTGGCTTCCACCACGGGGCCGACCTGCGCCTGCGGTGGATCGCCTCCGATGAGCTGGTGTCGGGCGATGTGGAGGCCGTGCTGGGCGGGGTGGACGCCATCCTGGTCCCCGGCGGGTTTGGGGTCCGCGGCGTGGAGGGGAAGGTGGACGCCATCCGGTACGCCCGGGAGCGCGGGGTGCCGTTCCTCGGCATCTGCCTGGGCCTTCAGTGCGCGGTGATCGAGTTCGCCCGCAACGTGTGCGGCCTCCCCGGCGCCAACTCCAGCGAGTTTGACCCGGCCGCCGCCGACCCGGTGATCGACCTGCTCCCGGAACAGCGTGACGTGACGGATATGGGGGCCACCATGCGCCTGGGCGCCCAGCCGTGCCACGTGGCCGAGGGCACCCTGGCCGAGCGCTGCTACGGGGAGAAGGTCGTGTACGAGCGGCACCGGCACCGGTACGAGGTTAACCCCGCCTACCACGCGGTGCTCAAGGAGCACGGCATGGTGTTCTCGGGGCTGAACCCCGACGAGCGGCTGGTGGAGATCGTCGAGCTCCCGGACCACCCATTCTTCATCGCCGGCCAATTCCACCCGGAGCTGAAGTCCCGCCCCACCCGGCCGCACCCGCTGTTCCGGGAGTTCGTGGGCGCGGCGGTGGCCCGCCGCCGGGCCGCGCAGGGTGCCGCCACCACGCCGTAGCGTGGAGCCGGCCCGCACCGAGCGCGCCTTCGAAGGACGCTTCCTCCGGGTCGACGTGGAGGTCTGGACGGACCCCGAACGCCGCCGGGAGATCGTCCGCCATCCGGGGGCGGCCGCCGTGGTAGCCCGTGACCCCGGTGGGCGGGTCATCCTGGTCCGCCAGGTGCGCGAGGCCGTGCGCCAGCGCCTGCTGGAGATCCCCGCGGGGGTGTTCGACGTAGAGGGTGAGTCCCCCGAGGACACGGCCCGCCGCGAGCTGCTGGAGGAGACGGGGTTCCGGGCCCGTACCCTGGAGCGGCTTGGGGCCATCGTCACCTCGCCCGGCTTCTCCGACGAGCGGATCGAGCTGTACCTGGCCGACGCGGAGCCGGCAGGTCGGCCCGAGGAGGGGCTGGAGGTGGTGACCCTGGCCCTCGACGAGGCGCTGGAGGCCATCGACCGGGGGGAGATCACCGACGCCAAGACGGTGGCCGGCCTGCTCATGGCGGCGCGCCGGGGCTGAGCCGGGGGCGGTATCCTACGGCCCGGAAGGGGGGCCAGGTGATCGTCGGGATCCCGAGAGAGGTCAAGGACAACGAGTACCGGGTGGCGGCCACCCCGGCCGGCATCCGGGAGCTCACCTCGGCGGGTCATCGCGTCCTGGTGGAGACCCAGGCCGGCGCGGGCTCGGCCATCCCCGATGAGGCGTACACCAAGCACGGGGCCGAGGTGGTGGCCACGGCCGACGAGGTGTGGGCCGCGGCCGACCTGATCCTGAAGGTCAAGGAGCCCGTGGCCGAGGAGTACCCGCGGATGCGGGAAGGCCAGGTCCTGTTCACCTACCTCCACCTGGCGGCCAGCCGGCCGCTCACCGAAGCACTGATCGAGCGGGGCGTGGCCGCCGTGGCCTACGAGACCGTCCAGCCGGACGCCGGCGGCTTGCCGCTGCTGGCCCCCATGAGCGAGGTGGCCGGGCGGATGGCCCCTCAGATCGGCGCCCACTACCTGGAGAAGGAGAACGGCGGCCGCGGGGTCCTTCTGGGCGGGGTGTCCGGCGTCCATCCGGGACGGGTGGTGGTCCTGGGCGCCGGGATGGCCGGGTCGAACGCCGCATGGATCGCGGCGGGCATGGAAGCCGAGGTCATCATCATCGACCGCGACATCGAGAAGCTCCGATGGGTGGACGCCATCCACCGTGGACGGATCCTGACCGTGATGAGCAACCAGCTGGCCGTGGAGCACCACGTCACCCAGGCGGACCTGGTCATCGGCGCCGTGCTGGTCCCCGGCGCCCGAGCGCCGCGGATCGTGACCGAGGAGATGGTCGCCGCCATGCGTCCCGGCGCGGTCATCATCGACATCTCGGTGGACCAGGGCGGATGCGTGGAGACCTCGCACATGACCACGCACTCCGAGCCGACCTACGAGGTCCACGGCGTGATCCACTACGGCGTGGGGAACATGCCGGGCGCCGTGCCCAAGACCTCGACCTATGCGCTGACCAACGTCACCCTGCCGTACGCGGTGGCCATCGCCGGCCGGGGGCTGGAGGACGCCGTACGCGAGGATCGCGCACTGGCCCGAGGGGTCAACGCCTACGGGGGAGCGGTGACGAACCGCGCCGTGGCCGAGGCTCACGGGATGCGGGACGCGCCCCTGTCCAGCGTGATCGACGGCGCCCCCGTCTGATCCTCCGGCCATGACGCTCGTCGAGCGGTTCCTGGACCATCTGGCCGTCGAACGAGGGCTGTCCGCGAACACCGTGGACGCCTACCGGCGGGACCTGGCCCGCTACCAGGTCTTCCTGACCGCCCGGGGGATCCGGGACCCCCTTCGAGCCGGCGAGGCCGACATCGCCGCGTTCGTGGCCGTCCTGTCGGAGGCGGAGTACGCGCCGGGGAAGCGGTACCTGGCCTCCTCCGTGGCCCGGGCCCTGGCCGCGGTGCGTTCCTTCCACCGCTTCCTGGTCCGGGAGGGGGCCACCACGGCGGACCCCGCCCGGCAGGTGTCCCGCCCCCAGGTGCCGAGGAACCTGCCCCGTCCGCTGACCGTGGACGAGGTGGCCGCGCTGATCGGGGCCCCCGGCAGCGATGGCCCGGTGGCCCTTCGGGACACGGCCATCCTGGAGACGCTGTACGGGGCCGGGCTGCGGATCTCGGAGCTGGTGGGGTTGGACGTGGACGACCTGGACCTGGATGAGGGGAGCGTCCGGGCCATGGGGAAGGGCTCCAAAGAGCGGCTGGTCCCCGTGGGACGGTACGGTGTCCGGGCGCTCCGGTCCTACCTGGTCCGGGCGCGCCCCGCGCTGGCCCGCCGGGGGTCTCGGGGGGCGTTGTTCCTGAACCAGCGCGGGGGGAGGCTCACCCGGCAGGGCTGCACCAACATCGTCAAGGCGATGGCCCGCCGGGCGGGGATCCGGAAGCGGGTCACCCCGCACATGCTGCGCCACTCGTTCGCCACCCACCTCCTGGAGGGCGGGGCCGACGTCCGGGTGGTCCAGGAGCTGCTGGGCCACGCCAGCGTGGCCACCACCCAGGTGTACACGCTGGTCACCGGCGATCATCTCCGCGAGGTGTACCTGACCGCGCATCCCCGGGCTCACCGGTCCGAGCGGAAGAAGCGAGAGGCCTGACGTGGACCCGGACCGCATGCGCACCCGGCTGGAGAGGGAGCGAGCATCGCTGCGCTCCCAGCTGGAGGAGCACGGCGCGGATCCCGACGACCCGCAGTCGGTTGGCCTCCAGGTCGACGAGGGGTTCGCCGACAGCGCGCACGCCACCGCCGAGCGGGCCGGGGTGCTGTCGCTGGTCGAGGGCCTGCGGCAGTCGCTGGCCGAGGTGGACGCCGCCCTGGGGCGGATCGAGGCGGGCACGTACGGCACGTGCGAGCGCTGCGGGCGGGACATCGGCGCCGAACGCCTGGAGGCCATCCCCTCAGCCCGCTTCGACATCGCCTGCCAGCAGGAGGTGGGCCGGTGAAGGCTCTGATCGTGGTGTGCGATTCCTTCGGCGTGGGCCAGGCGCCGGACGCGGCGATCTACGGAGACGAGGGCTCGAACACGCTGGGCCACGTGGCCGCGGCGGTGGGCGGCCTGCGGGCCCCGAACCTGGCCGCCCTGGGCCTGGGTGCCCTGACCGACATCGAGGGCGTGCCGGCGGAGCCCGCATCCGGCACCGCCCACGGGAAGATGCGGGAGCGCTCGGCGGGCAAGGACACCACCACCGGGCACTGGGAGATGGCCGGGCTGATCGTGGAGCGGCCGTTCCCCACCTACCCGGACGGCTTCCCGCCGGACGTGATCCGGCCGTTCGAGGAGGCCGTGGGACTGCCCGTCCTGGGCAACGTGGCCGCCTCCGGCACCGAGATCATCCGGAAGCTCGGTGAGGAGCAGCTGCGCACCGGCCGGCCCATCGTGTACACGAGCGCCGACTCCGTGTTCCAGGTCGCCGCGCACAAGGACGTGATCCCCCTCGATCGGCTGTACGCGTGGTGCCGGATGGCTCGGGCCATCCTCACCGGGGAGCACGCCGTGGGACGGGTCATCGCCCGCCCGTACCAGGGAGACCCGGGCGCGTTCACCCGGACCCACGAGCGACGCGACTTCTCCGTGGAGCCCCCCGGCCCCACCTACCTTGAACTCCTCACCGACGCCGGCGTCACCGTGCACGGGGTGGGCAAGATCCCCGACATCTACGCCGGCCGGGGCCTGACATCCTCGGAGCATTCCGAGTCGAACGACGACGGCGTGGAGCGCACCCTGCTGGCCCTCAAGGAGGGCGAGCCCCTGCTGGTGGTCACCAACCTCGTCGACTTCGACACGAAGTACGGACACCGCGAGGACCCCGAAGGTTACGCCCGGTGCGTGGAGGCCTTCGACGTCCGTCTCCCCGAGCTGGTCGACGCGGTCGGTGATGGGGTCCTGTTCCTGACGGGCGACCACGGCTGCGATCCGACCGACGGCTCCACCGACCACACCCGGGAGCACGTGCCCATCCTGGTGGCCGGAGGGTTGGTCGGCCGGGGGCCGGCCCGCGACCTCGGCACCCGCGACACGTTCGCCGACCTGGGGGCCACGGCGGCCGCGCTGCTCGGGGTGGAGCCTTCGCTGGCCGGCCGGAGCTTTGCCGGAGACCTGGCCTGATGGACCTCCGGGAGGTGGTGGCCGCCAAGCGCGACGGCGGTACGCTGACCGAGGACCAGATCCGCTCCCTGGTCCTGGCCTATGCCGGAGGCGAGGCCGACGATGGCCTGGCGGCCGCGTTCCTGATGGCGTGCTTCATCCGGGGACTGGACCCCGCGGAGACGCTGTTCCTGACCCGGGCCATGGTGGAGTCCGGCTCCACGCTGCCGCTGGAGGGCGTCACCCGGCCGAAGGTCGACAAGCACTCCACCGGCGGCGTGGCCGACGGCGTGACCCTGGTGTTCGCCCCGCTGGCCGCCTCGCTGGGGCTGGCCGTGGCCAAGCTCTCCGGCCGGGGGCTGGGGCACACCGGGGGGACCCTGGACAAGCTGGAGGCCATCCCGGGCCTGCGCACGGAGCTGTCGATGGCGGAGATGGAGCGGCAGGTGGAGGAGGTGGGGTGCGCGGTGGCCGCCCAGACGAAGGACGTGGTGCCGGCGGACGGGGCCCTGTACGCCCTGCGCGATGCCACGGCCACCGTGCCCAGCGTGCCGCTGATCGCGGCCAGCGTGATGAGCAAGAAGCTGGCCGTGGGCTCGGACCTGATCCTGCTGGACGTGAAGGCCGGGAGCGGCGCGTTCATGAAGACGCCGGAGGATGCCCGGGCCCTGGCCGAGGCGTGCGCCGCGCTCGGGGAGGCGTGGGGCCGCCGGGTCCGGGCCGCGGTCACCGACATGTCCCCGCCGCTGGGCGACGCCGTGGGCAACGCCCTGGACGTCGCCGAGGCCGTGGAGATCCTGCGCGGGGAGCGGTTCGGGCGGCTCACCGACCTGGCCGTCATCTTCGCCGCCGCGGCCCTGGCCGACCTGACCGAGGCCCGAGAGGAGGAAGCGGCCGCACGGGCCCGCGCGGCGCTGGAGGACGGGACCGCGGCCCGGGCCTTCGGACGGATGGTGGAGGCCCAGGGCGGGGACCCCCGGGTGGTGGACGACCCGTGGGCGGTGCTGCCCCGGGCGCCGGTGGTCCGCCCCATCGAGGCGCCGCGCTCCGGATGGGTAGGCGGGATGGATGCCGAGGCCATGGGCCGGGCCGGGGTGGCTCTCGGC
>DASWKD010000293.1:0-4226 GCA_036396815.1 Actinomycetota bacterium
CCTGGAGCAGGTCTCCCCGGAGGACTTCGAGGAGTAGTTGACTCCCTCTTCCCCGGGGGGTAGCCTGACCGACGCCCACGTAATTACGAGGATGTGACCATGGACAAGCAGGGGTACAGGGCGCCGCAGGTGACCGATCTGCTCGGCATCTCCTACCGACAGCTCGACTACTGGGACCGCATCGGCCTGGTGAAGCCGTCGGTGCGCGGGGCCCAGGGCTCGGGGAGCCAGCGGGAGTACAGCTTCGAGGATCTCCTCCAGCTCCGGGTGATCAAGCAGCTCCTGGACGCCGGGATCTCCCTGCAGAAGGTCCGCAAGGCCGTCGAGTACATCCGCGGCCACCTGGGGGAGCAGCCTCAGGGCCTCAACATCCTCTCCGACGGGACCCACATCTACGCCGCGACCTCCCCCGACGAGGTGTTCGACGTCCTCCAGAAGGGCCAGGGCGTCTTCGCCATCGCGGTGGACAAGGTATGGAGCGACCTGGAGGGGTCGGTCAAGAAGGCGGCCAAGACCGCCAAGGTGGCCGGCGCCGGAGGAGCTTGAGGGCGGCCTCGGCCCCGGCCGAGACCCTCAAGAGCGACACCACCGAGTTCGCCCATGCCAGCGAGCGGCAGTTCGCCCGCCTCCTGGACTTCTACCAGATCGACTGGGAGTACGAGCCCCGGTCCTTCGACCTGGAGGAGGGCCCCGACGGGACCGTGACCCAGCGGTTCACGCCCGACTTCTACCTGCCGGCCTACGACCTGTACATCGAGATCACCACCATGAGCCAGAAGCTGGTCACCAAGAAGAACCGGAAGGTCCGCCGGCTGAAGGAGCGCTACCCCCACATCAACTGCAAGATCTTCTACCAGCGCGACTACCTGTCCCTGGTCACCAAGTACGGCCTGGAGGACCGGGCGGGGTAGGGGAGCGGGCCCCGGGGCTCCCTCGGGCCCCTGCTACAATGCCCGGCACTTCCCCGGAGAGGTGGTTCGCGCGTGCGTTTCGCCCCACATACCGATGACGACGTCCGGGAGATGCTCTCCCGGTTGGGCCTGGGGTCCCTGGACGACCTGTTCGCCCACGTGCCGGCAGAGGTCCAGCTGGACCGGCCCCTGGACATCCAGGGCGGCCGCTCGGAGATGGAGCTGCTCCAGGACCTGAAGGGCCTGGCCGCCCAGAACCGGAGCGCCGAGGACGTGGTGTGCTTCGCGGGCGGCGGGGCCTACGACCACTACGTGCCGGCCCTGGTGTGGGCCCTGGCCGGTCGTTCGGAGCTCCAGACCTCCTACACGCCGTACCAGCCCGAGCTCTCGCAGGGGGTCCTCCAGGCCCTGTTCGAGTACCAGTCGATGATCTGCGACCTGACCGGGATGGAGGTCTCCAACGCCAGCCTGTACGACGGCGCCACCGCGCTGGTCGAGGCGGTGAACATGGCCCGGGGGGCCACCGGGCGGTCGCGGGTGCTGGTGGCCGGGCGGGTCGACCCTCGGTACGCGGAGGCTCTGCGGACCTACGGTCGTGGTCCCGGCTACGAGCCCGAGGTGGTTCCCGAGACCGGCCCCGGAGGGAAGAAGGCCTGGGACGACGTGGCCTGCGTGATCGCCCAGTACCCCGACGCCCACGGCGCGCTGAGCCGGGCCCGTGACGTCTTCGCCAACGCCAAGACGGCCGGGGCCCGGGCCGTGCAGGTGTTCGACCCGCTGTCGCTGGGCATGGTGGCCTCGCCCCGGGAGCTGGGGGCCGACATCGCCGTGGCCGAGGGCCAGGTCCTGGGCAACCACCTGAACTACGGGGGGCCGTACCTGGGGGTGATCGCGGCGATGTCCCAGGACCTGCGACGGATGCCGGGACGGATCGCGGGGGAGACCACCGACGTTGACGGGAACCTGGGCTACGTTCTGACCCTGCAGGCCCGCGAGCAGCACATCCGCAGGGAAAAGGCCACCTCAAACATCTGCACCAACCAGACGCTGATGGCCATCGCCGCCGCGATCTACCTGGCCTGGCTGGGGCCGGCCGGGCTCCGTGAGGTGGGGGAGGCCTGCGCGGCCACGGCCCGGTACGCCGCCGAGAGGCTGATCGCGGTCGGTGCCCGCCTGACCCATCCCGACGAGCCGTTCTTCAAGGAGTTCGCCGTGACGTTCGACCGTCCCGCCGAGCAGGTCCGCGACACCCTGCTCGACGTGGGCTACCTGGTGGGGCCGGTGGTAGACGGGTCGCTGCTGGTGGCGTGCACCGAGCGGCGGACCCGGCAGGAGATCGACGGCCTGGCCGAGGCCCTGGGCGAGGTGATCGGGTGACCGGCCGGAACCACCGCGGGGCCCCGGTCCGGGTCGGCGACCCGGGCGTGCCCCGGACGCTCAAGGACCTGTCTCGCCCGGGGCGCCGGGCGTCCTCGTTCCCGGCCCTGGACGTCCCGGCGGCCGAAGTCCCGCCCCAGCACCGCCGCAAGGACCCCGCGGTCCTTCCCGAGGTGGCCGAGCGGGACCTGGTGAGCCACTACACGAGGCTCTCGCAGCGGAACTACGGTGTGGACACGGGTTTCTACCCGCTGGGGTCGTGCTCCATGAAGTACAACCCCAAGATCGCCGACACGGTGGCCGCGCTGCCGGGATTCCAGCGTCTCCATCCGCACCAGCCCGACCACACGGTCCAGGGCGGACTGGAGCTGCTGTGGCGGCTGGAGAAGGCCCTGTGTGAGCTGACCGGGATGGACCGGGCCACGTTCCAGCCCGCGGCGGGAGCGTCCGGCGAGCTGACCGGGCTCCTGGTCATGCGGGCCTTCCACGCCCGCAACGGCGACCCCCGCCGGCGGATCGTGATCCCGGACTCCGCGCACGGGACGAACCCGGCCTCGGTCACCCTGGCCGGCTACGACGTGGCCGAGGTCCCCTCCGACGCCCGGGGGCTGGTGGACCTGTCGGCCCTGGAGAAGCTGGTGGATGAAGACGTGGCCGGCCTGATGATCACCAACCCGAACACCCTGGGCCTGTTCGAGGAGGACATCCTGGAGATCGCCCGGATCATCCACGGGGTGGGCGGGCTCCTGTACTACGACGGGGCCAACCTCAACGCGATCATGGGCCGTGTTCGCCCGGGGGACATGGGCTTCGACATCGTGCACATGAACACCCACAAGACGTTCGCCACGCCCCACGGGGGCGGCGGGCCCGGCGCCGGCCCCGTGGCCGTGAAGGGCCGGCTGGCTCCGTTCCTGCCTGCCCCGGTGGTCCAGCGCGCCGACGACGGGCGGTTCTACCTGGACCAGGACCGTCCCCACTCGATCGGGCGGATCCACGGGTTCAACGGGAACTTCGCGGTCCTGGTACGGGCGTACGCGTACGTGTTCGGGTACGGGGGCGACGGCCTGCGCGAGGTGGGGGAGCGGGCCGTGCTCAACGCCAACTACCTGGCCGAGAAGGTCAAGGAAGAGTTCCCGCTTGCGTACTCGGGCCGGCCGATGCACGAGTTCGTGGCCACCGCCAAGCGGCTGAAGAAGCACGGCGTGCGGGCCATGGACGTGGCCAAGCGCCTGATCGACCTGGGCTTCCATCCGTCCACGGTGTACTTCCCGCTGATCGTGGAGGAGGCCATGATGTGCGAGCCGACGGAGACCGAGTCTCAGGAGACGCTCGACGCATTCGCGGAGGCCATGCTCCAGGCCGCGGCTGAGGCTACCACGAAGGAGGGACAGGCCCTCCTCCACGATGCCCCGGTGACCACGCCGGTCCGCCGGCTGGACGAGGCCAAGGCGGCCCGGGCCCCCAAGTGCCGCTGGGACTGATGTCATCGGCGCGCAGGAGGTCAGAAGACACTATGGCTGAGAAGAAACCTGGAAGGAAGGCCACGAAGAAGGCCGCCAAGAGCACCACCGCGATCAACAAGAAGTCCAAGGGATTCACGGACGAGGAACGAGCAGCGATGAAGGAGCGCGCCCAAGAGCTGAAGGTCACCGCGCGCCGCGGCCCGCGCGCGGGCAAGACGGACGGGGAAAGCGCCGTGCTGGCGAAGATCGCCGAGATGCAGGGACCGGATCGCGTCATGGCCGAGCGGCTCCATGCGATCATCAAGGCCAGCGCTCCAGCCCTCTCGCCGAAAACGTGGTACGGGATGCCCGCGTACGCCAAGGACGGCAAAGTCGTCTGCTACTTCCAAAGCGCGCAGAGATTCAAATCGAGGTATGCGACGTTCGGCTTCAGCGACGCGGCGAACCTCGACGAAAGCGCCATGTGGCCGGT
>DASWKD010000294.1:0-7794 GCA_036396815.1 Actinomycetota bacterium
CCGTCGGCGTCGCGGGCCCCGGACAGGTCCACCGCTCCGTTCACGAACGCCGCCTTCTGGAGAGCCGGCGACGGGTTCTGGCCGGCGTGGCTCTTCTTCCACCACTCGGTGAACAGGGCCGAGGCCCCGCTGACGTGCGGCGAAGCCATCGACGTTCCCGTGCACCCCGAGTACAGGCCGGCCCACGGGCCGACCACCGGGCTCAGGCACAGCCCGATCGTGCCCGGGTTGGCCGTGGACACCACGTTCTGGCCGGGAGCGACCACGTCGGGCAGGCGCCGGCCGTCCAGCGCGGGCCCGTGCGCGGAGCTGGTGGACAGGTCGTTGATCGGGCCGGCCCGGTAGTTCTTGGTGGAGCCCACCCGAAGGAGGTTCTTGCCCTCGTCCGGCGTGCCCTGGGTGGGAGCACCGCCCGGGCCGCTGCCGTTGCCGTTCATGATCGACAGCACGAACGCCAGGGGCTCGTGCTGGGGGGTGTCCAGGTTGGCGTCCCGCGGCGCGAAGTCGAACTCGCGCGTGTCGGCGTCGTACCCGCGCGGGGAGCCCGCCGGGCCCCAGGAGTTGGCGGAGATCGTGCCACCGCCCAGGACGGAGTCCCGGTTCAGCCGCTGGTACTGGCCGGCGCCGCTGTACCCGAAGAACGCCCGGAGCGAGATGAAGTTCTGCACGTACAGCTGGGCGCCGGGGGCCACGCCCAGGCCGTACCGGAAACCGCTCGCGTCGTCTGCAGGGGCGGTGCCGGTCCCCACGATGATGCCGCCGGTGTGCTGGCCGTGAAAATCGGAGTGGACGCCCGTCGTCCCCTGGCACGCTCCGTTCGGCACCGAGTAGTCCCGGCACCCGGCCACGGTGCCGAGCGAGTCGGGATGGGCGGTGCTGTAGCCGTCGTCCACGTGGGCCACGACCACGCCCGCGCCGTTCACGCCCTTGGCGGTCAGCCAGGCCGGGTACCCATCCTGGGGGACGTTGGACGCGTTGTAGTTGCCGGCCACGATCTGGTCGGACATCTCGTCGCGGGACTGCCCCTTGAACACCGGGGAGATCGAGTACACGTTGGGCAGGGCGGCGATCCTCGGCAGCGCGGCGGCCGTGGCCACCACGGACAGCCCGGTGGCGTCCACGTCCATGAACGGGATCGTCTCGGTGACCTCGAGGTCCTCCGCCAGGCCACCGATGGCCCGCACCGTGGCGTCCACCCGGCCATCGTCCAGGACCACCACGCCCACCTGGCCGCCCGCCCCAACCTCGAGCTTCCCGAACCGGAGCTCCGGGGTGAACGGGATCACGGCCCGGACGAACCCCAGGTCGCGCACCGCGCCGGTGTCCGCAGGATCGAGGAGGGCCACGTAGCCGAACGGAGCCACGAACTGGACCAGCGAGACCCCGCGAGCGCGGAGCTCATCCAGCCAGGCGTCCTTGGACGGCCCACGGAGTTGGATCACGTGCAGCTGAGGCCGCCCGGGCGTGAGGGCGGGCAGCGACGCCGCCGCGGGGTCGAGGGTGCCGCCCGGGAGGACCAGCGTTCCGGCCTCGGGATGCGGCTCGAACGGGACCCCGGAGCTCCGGAGAGCGGCCAGGTCCCCCTGGCGAACCTCGGCCCACTCGAACGCGCCGTACGAGGCGCTCCAAGCAGGAGTGACCCCGGCCTCGGAAAGGCCCCCGGCCGCGACCCGGACGGCCGTGGCCGGCGGCGAACCCGCCTGGGCGCCGGTGAACGCGGTGCCCAGGACGGCCAGGGTCAGCAGCGCCGACAGGCGAGCCCGCATCAGGACCTGGCCATGGGCACCACGCCCAGGTCGAGCTCCCCGCCCCGGGCCAGGACCACGTCCATCTCGATGGGCACGCGTCCGGGGGCGGAGATCTTCACCTTCAGCGGCTCGGTCCCGCCCTCCGCGGCCACCAGCGGCCGGGTGGTCGGGTTGATGTGCCACTCGATCGTCCCGTCGAGCGCGCTGGCCGCGTTGATGTCGATGACCTCATGCGTGGAGGTGCTCTGGTTCAGCAGGGGCCCGATGCCGTCGGTGCCCTGGGGCCAGGTGGGCGTGTCGAACTCCTTGTGGCCGTTCAGGCTGACCACCACGCCCTTCTCGTGGTCGTCGGGCTCCACCGCCCGTCCCTTGATCACGCAGTGCTTGGAGGCGTCGGCCGCGGCCTCGGCGTGGAGCATGAATGAGGACATGATCTTGGGCCAGAAGCCCCCGGGTGCGTCGTTCTGGTTGTACGGCGGGTGGAACTGCGACCCGCCGTGCTCGAACGTGTACCCGAACCCGCCGGCCGCCGCGTAGTACCAGTCGTCGGTGGTCCCGGTGGTCGGGTACAGGCCCAGGCCGATCTGGGAGAAGTACCCGGTGATGGCCTGCATCTGCGCACCGAGGTCGGCCATGAACTCCTCGTCCACGCTCGGTTCCTCGGTGTGTCCCCACGGACGCAGGATCAGCTTCCCGTTCGTGTGGTTGGTGATCATGCCGGTCACGTTCCGGGCCAGGAGGAACTCCGACACGTTCTTGTTCTCCGGCTCGGACAGCGGCTCGGGGCCGTAGTACGTCTGGTCGTAGGGATTGGGCGAGGTGGACGCGAACACCGGCGACTCGTTGGTGGGGATGCCGTCGGTGGTCGCCCCCCACAGGAACGCGTAGTTCCGGTTGGGGTCCACGCCGTAGGCCAGGGGGTTGTCCGGGACCTCGTCCTCGTGCCCGCCCCAGGCCCGCTTGTTCTTCCGCCAGTACGCGCCCTGGCCGCCGGCCACGATGCCCAGGTTCGCGTTCTCGATCCCGTGGCGCGACTCGTGGAAGCCGTCGGGGTTCATGACCGGGACGATGACCACCCTGGCCTTGTCCAGCAGGTCTGTCACGCGCTGGTCGGTGCCGTAGTTCTGGAGCAGGTAGTAGGCCCAGATCATGCAGAACTCGGCGGCCGGCCACTCGCGGGCGTGGTGGATGCCGTCGTAGTAGATCGTGGGACGGCCGTCCACGCCGCCGACGTCGGCCGCGATCTCCAGCCCGTACACCGTGCGGCCCTCGAAGGACTTGTGGGAGAGGACGATGGTCCGGGCCTGGTAGGGATAGGCCTTCGGCAGATCCTTGCACTCCCGCTCGTAGTCGGCCAGGACCCGATAGTTCGTGAATCCTCCCGGCGGCGCCAGGAGCGGCGGCGTGTTGTCCGCCTGCGCGTTGAGCCTGGCGTCGCGGGCCACCAGGTCCTTGACCGTGATCGTGTAGTCCACGCCCAGGGACTGGAGTCGGGCCAGGTCTCCCGGCCACAGCAGGATCTCGATGGAGCCGTCGGCGAACCGCCGGTGGGTGTCGTCGAACACGGCCAGGGCCACGGCCTCGGCCGCGGAGGCCGCCTTGACCCGGGCCAGCATCAGCGGCTCGGCCAGGGTGGCTCCCTGCGCGGCGGCGGCCAGGGCATCGGTGGGCCGGAGGTACCGGCCCAGGGTCATGGCGCCCAGGCCCATCCCGGCCCGGCGGATCAGGTCACGGCGGGAGATCCCCTTCTCGTTCATGGCGTCCGGCTCCTTGTTCGGTGGCGTCTGCTGTCCATATACGGCCCGAGGCCCCGGGAACCCTTTGTGCACCTGCACAAAGGCCCGGGGCGCCGGTGCCTACGAGCGCTGGTAGTCGACCAGGTTCAGGAACACCTGCCAGGTGGAGAAGGTCAACGCGTACGAGGCCACGCCGAATCGCATGTCCCGGACGCCACCAGGCTGGTAGTTCGGGTCGGGGAACATCTCCCCGGCGATCCGGATCACGCCATCGCCCAGGTGGCGCTCTCCCAGCCCGGACTCGACCACGGTGGCCGACGTGCACAGGTTGACGGGCTCCTTGCCGCACCCGTTCTCCCAGGGCGTCCGGCGGACCCCCCACTGGGGCATGAACGCCGCGCTGTCGCCGTCGGGCGAGTACCCCAGCGGCGTGGGCTCCACGGCTTGCCTGGACGTCCCGCCCGCGGTCCCGGGCAGGCACACGCTCAGGGTCAGGGGATCGTTGTTGCAGGTGTTCCCCCGGCCGGAGACGCTGAAGTTGTACCGGCCGGCCAGCGTGTTGCTGGTCCGGATGTCGGCCGGGTCTGCGACCACGCCCATCGGGTAGAGGGCCCGCAGGGCGCCGTCCGTCAGGATCAGGTTGCCCCCCCGCTCCGCGAATCCCTTGAGGGCCGCGTAGTAGGCGGCCTCGTCCTCCGGGCTCAGGCCGAGCGGGGTGCCGTCCTCGTCCGCGTAGGCCGGGAACGGGTCGTTGACCACCACCAGCGAGTCGAACCGGTCCAGGGCGGCCGGGTCGGCCAGGATGTCCGGCACGGTGACGCCCTCGGCCTTCTTCGACGGATCCTGGATGTACTTATTGAGGTCCGTGAAGAAGTCCATGGACGAGGCCGAGAACGGGGCCTGCCCGGGGTTCTCCTCCGCGGTGGCCGGGCTGAAGTCGAGCTGGACCCGGGTCACCGGTCCGGAGCCCAGCGCCGTGATCCGGGCCCTCCACCGTCCGGGCTGGGGGTCGTCCACCGTGACGATCTGCCCCGCGTTCTGGTAGAAGATCTCGGACACGATCGACGTGGCCGCCTGCTGCCACTGCCCCTCCTCGAACCGCTCCAGGATGATCCGCGAGGTGACCGCGGCCGGCGACACGCCCTGGACGTGGGTGTTGGTCATCGTTCCCGTGATGCCGCCGTTCCAGATGCCCCGGTCGGGACCGTGGACGTCGAACTCCAGGAGGCCGTTGGTCCCCTCGGTGGTGAACGTGGCCCCGGGCTCCTCGCAGGGCAGGAGGGCGTCGTTGTTCTGGGGACCGGCCGACTGGCACGGCAGGAGGACGTCGATGTCGTTCTGGGCCGGCAGGCCGGGGTTCTGCGGCCGGGGGGCGCCCTCGTGGGTGACCCGCTTGGGGTTGTGCACGTAGCCGATCTTGCCGGCAGGCTGGAGCTCGAAGACGTCCTGGGTGAGCATCGAGGAGATCTGGGAGTAGATCAGGCCCTTGTTCCCGTCGATGTGCATCTGCTCGAGCATGGGTTCGAACACGTTGTTGGGGGCCAGGTGGGACAGGGACATCTCGTTGTCGATGCCCACCGCGCCCAGGCCCACGATCTCCGACTCCATCCAGTCGCCGAGGGACCCGGTGACCTGGTAGCTGATCGTGTCGATCACGGTGCCCCACTGGTCGGCGGCGGGGAACACGGTGCCGATGTACGGCGACCAGTCAAGCCGGGCGGTCTGGTCCTCCCACGCGCGGAGGGCCTGGTCCACCGTGGAGAAGTTCTTGCGGAAGTCCCGCTGACCCGAGCCCAGCAGGGTGTAGGAGAACGCGCTGGCGGTCAACTGGCCGTGCAGGTCGATGCCCCCGTCGAACTTCCCGGTGGCCGTCGACTTCGCGATCTGCCTGAGCGCGTAGGCGAACGCCTTGACCTCCGGCTCGGAGCCGGGGCTGTAGGGCTGGTACGTGTACCCGGCCGTGGGCCAGTCGCGGTTCAGGTCCACGCCGTTGCCGTTGTACCGCTGGTACACGGACCCCGGCGTGTAGTTCAGGTTGGGCGCTCCGTCCTCGAACTCCACCGGCGCGATCTGTCCGCGGGCCCACCCGTCGGGGTTGGGGAGCATGAAGTACACCACCGCGTTCTCCAGCGTGTCCTTGGCGGTGGGCACGGGCTTGGTGGTGGGGGCCTCGACGATCTTCTTGTCCGGCTCGTTGGCCGCCCACGTCACCAGGTCCTCCATGGCCCGCATCTGGCCCTCGGCCCCGGCCCGCTCGGGCCCGTGGATGCCGCCGGCGTACACGAAGTGCTTCCGCTCCCGCTCGGGGACCGGCGACTTGGAGTCGGTGATCTTGAACAGGTACAGGGGGCGGCGGTCCCGGGCCATGGCCTTGGGCTTGCCGTCCTCGATGACGATGTTCCGGGGGATGCCGGCGGACATGAAGCTCGGGTTGTCGAAGGCCTGGTCCAGCCGGATCACCTGCATGTAGCGGGGGAACTTGCGGGACAGGAACTTGGAGCCCTCGATGGCGTCCTCGTACTGGAGGAAGTGGACCGCGCACACGTTGCCCTTGGCCCAGGGCGAGATGCCGGGCGGCGTGTCCTTGATCCCGTCGCCGTCGGTGTCGGGGATGCCCACGGCCTGGCAGCCCTGCGGGTCAGGGAACACCCGGCCGTACACGGCGTAGGTGGCCTCGTCCTTGGCCACGGGCACGGTGGCCAGGGCGTAGGACGAGCCGGTGGCCGCGCCGAGCAGTGACGTGAGCAGCATCACGGCCAGGCCCAGCGGGATGAGGCGCTTCCGTCGCGAGGTCATGCTGAAGACTCCCTCCTGTTGGTCTGATGGATGGATTCTCTGTGGGGGCCCCTGAACCCTTTGTGCAACCGCACAAAGGGTTCGGGCCCCCCCGGGGCGAACGTATCCACAAGAAATCCGTTACTGGGCCCCATGGGCCCGAAGGAGGGAGAGCGATGAGCACACGCGCGAAGGCTCTGGCCGCGGCGGCACTGGCCCTGGGGGTGCTGGCGCCGGCGGCGTCCGGTGCGGCCGGGACCGTGTCGGTCACGGCGGCCACCAGGACCGGTGACGTGCTGGCCGTGGCCGGCACCTCGACCTACACCGACCAGCCGTTCGTCCAGATGGGCACCGACCCCACCGGGGACACCACCGCTCCCGGCCAGGACGTCCTGGGGGCGGACCTCACGGGCGCCTTCCTGGCCAGCCGGACGAACAACCAGCTCCAGATCAGGTGGTCGGTGGCCTCCCTGCCCCCGGAGCTGGGCGGATCCCCCACCGGGGTGGCCTACGGGTCCAGCTTCTGCGTGGACGACACCCTGTGCTGGGACGTGGACGCCCAGCGGATGGGCCTGGGGGCCCTGAGCACCAACCCCTACGGCGCGCTGTGGCGGTGCGGGGACTCGGCCTGCACCCCGGACCAGCAGACGTCGCCGGTGGACCTGGCCTCGCCGGTGTTCAACGCCGCCACCAACACGATCACCGCCTCGGTCTCGCTGAGCCAGATCGGGGCCAGCCCCGGCTCCAAGATCACCCCCTCCAGCGCCTCACCGCAGGGCGCCTGGTTCGTGTGGATGGGCGACGCCACGGTCACCGTGTTCGCCAATCTGGCCGACGGGGTGTTCTTCGAGCAGGAGGAGTACCGGGTGGCCAAGAAGGAGGTCTCCCTGGCCGTCGGCGCCCCGGGGCAGGACCCGGCCTCGGTGGCCTACGCGACCACGGTGAACCCGGCCGCGAACGGGTCCTTCTCCGGCGGGCTCGACGTGACCGGCCTGAGCGGGCCGCACACCGTGTACGCCCGGGCCTGCTTCGGCTCCGACAACTGCGGCTACGGGACCCTGGACGTCACCCTGTAGCCCTGGATCCATCGGGAGCCCCGCCTCACCGTGAGGCGGGGCTCCTTCGTTCGGGCCGCCGAACGCGATTTGTGCACATGCACAAAGGGGAATCACGGTCATCCGCTGAACAAGTCAGATGGAACCGTCGAACGGAGGTCCTCTGATGAAGCGTATCGCGCTGGTTTCCCTGGCCACCGTGGCCGGGCTGGTCTCAAGCCTGGCTCCGGCCAGCGCCACACCCACCGCCGTGCAGGAGAACGTCCGGCACGTGCTGAACGTACCGGGCACCACCGGCGGCCACCTGGCCATCGAGGGCGACCGCCTGTACATGGGCAACTACGGCCTGGGGTTCAGCATCTACGACATCAGGAACCCGAGCGCGCCCGTTCAGGTCGGCGCGTACCGGCCCCAGGGCGCCCGGGCGGACGCCACCCCAGACGCCTTCGACTACGAGGGCCGGAACATCGCCGTCCTGGG
>DASWKD010000295.1:0-15747 GCA_036396815.1 Actinomycetota bacterium
CGTCTACATCCGCCCGTGCATCGTGGTGGTCCGCACGCACAAGGACCGCGTCGAAGAGCTTGCCGCCCTGATCCGCGAAGCGGCCACCTGAGGCCTACCTCGGAGCCTCGACCGTGAGCCCCGCAGCCCGGGCGGCCTTCCCCAGCCGGGCGTCGTAGGTGATGAGAGCATCGGGGCTGATCGTCAGGGCGGTGGCCAGGTGGATCGCGTCGAGGGTCCTGAGCTCGGTTGGGCCCATCGCTGCAGCATCACGGAGGATCGGCTCTTCCAACCTGACCAGGGCGATCCGCCCGAAGATCGCTTCCGCCCGCTCCGCCACCGGGGAGCCGGCACCGGATCGCTGGATCGCCCGCAGCACCTCGACCCTGGACAGAACGCTCGAGACGACGTCGGGTTTCCCGTCGATCGCCGCGGCCAGTGAGCGGGACTCCGGCTCGGGAACGACGAGCTTCACGATCGCGGACGAGTCCAGGTACAGCACCGGCTAGAGCCGCTCTTCCCGCACCTCGCGAAGGGCCTCGCTCAAGCGGGTGGAAACACGGCCCCGGGGCGGGAGGAGCTCCCTGATGTCGCCATCCGGAGCCGAAGCCCGGCCGGAGCTCACCAGCTGCTCCAGGGCCGTCGCCCCCTCCGGGAGAGGGACCAGCATGGCCACCGCTCGGCCTCGCTCGGTCACCTCCAGGCGCTCGCCGTTCTTCACCCGCCGCAGGTACACGCTGAGGTTCAGTCGGAGCTCACGGATCCCCACCATCATGTAGCACAAGGTAGCACATCTGGGGAGAGGAGTGGCCGGCGCCGCTCGCTAGCTGAGGTCGCGGACGGCTTCGGTGACGCCCTTGCGGATGCCCACCACGAAGGGGACCTCTTCCTTCGTGTACCTCCGGGCCTCGGCATCGCGGAGGCGGCGGATGCAGTCCACGATGCGGTGGAGCTCGTCGGCCTCGAAGGCCAGGATCCATTCCCAATCGCCGAGGCCGAACCCGCTGGTGGTGTTGGCCAGGACCTCGGGGAACTCCCGGCCCATCTCGCCGTGCTCGCGGAGCATCCGGCCTCGGTCCTCCTTCGACAGCAGGTACCACTCGGGGGTGCGCACGAACGGGTACACGCACAGGTACCGCTTGGGCTTCTCGCCCTTCATGAACGCCGGCTGGTGGTCGGGGGCGAACTCGGCGGGACGGTGCACGCCCACGAACGACCACGTGGGCTCCAGACGGCGGCCGAGGAGCGTGCGGCGGAACCGGATGTAGCGCTCCTGGAGGTGGTCGGGGCTGGTCCCGGTGGTCCACAGGACCAGGTCTGCGTCTGGGCGGAACCCCTCGGCCACGTAGGCGCCCCGGAGGGTCACCGTGTCGGCGCCCTCCTTGAACAGGTTCTCGACCTCCTGGGTGGCCTCGGCAGCCTCGTGGCCGGTGAGTGGGGTGCGGCCGGGGACCTTCCGGAACACGGCGTAGTGGGCGTAGGTCACGTCGTCCATGGGGTCATCCCTCCTTGAACACGTGGTCGCGGACAACCTTGGCCAGGGCGTCGATGAACGCGGGGTCGGCGTTCATGGACGCCGTGCGGACCAGGACGATGCCCGCTTCCTCGGCCACCGCGCGTGCCTCGATGTCGATGTCGTACAGGATCTCCAGGTGGTCGGACACGAACCCGGCGGGGCACACCACGATCGCGGAATGCCCCTCGGCGGCGGACTTGCGGATGATCTCGTCCAGCGGCGGGCCGATCCACGGGTCGGGGGTCCGCCCCTCGCTCTGCCAGCCGATCCGGTAGCGGTCCAAGCCGAGGGCCCCGGCCACGCGGTCGGCCGTGTCCTGGAGCTGAGCGGGGTACGGGTCGCCGTACTCCAGGATCTTGGTCGGCAGGGAGTGCGCGGTGAACACGATGAGGTCGTTGTCCCGTTCCTCGTCCGTCAGCGAGGCCCGGGCCGAAGCCACGCGCTCGGTGAGGACCTCCAGGAACGCCGGGTGGTCGTACCACTGCTCGACGAAGGAGAATGCGGGGCCGCCATCCTCGTCCGCGGCCTTCTTCACGCGGTCGATGTAGCCGCCGACCGACATCTTCGAGTAGTGCGGGGCCAGGACCAGGCCCACGGCGTTCTGGATCCCGTCCTCGCGCATCCGGGCCACTCCTTCGGCCACGAACGGGGGTGAGTGCTTCATGCCGATGTAGGTGCGGAACGTCTCGCCCAGGGCCCGGCCCAGGGCGTCGGCCTGCTCGGTGGTGATCTTGGTGAGCGGGAACGTGTCGCCGATGGCCGCGTACCGGGCCTTGAGCTCCTCCAGCGCTTCCGGGGACGGCGCCCGGCCGCCGCGGATGTCGGTGTAGTAGCGCTCCACGTCGTCCTGGTCCGAGGCCGTGCCGTAGGCCATGACCAGGACTCCGATGGGGGTGGTCATCTATGAGGTCTCCTCATGCACCAGGTCCGTCAACCGGGCCAGCGTACCGGGGTCGGTCTCCGGGAGCACGCCGTGGCCCAGGTTGAAGATGTGCCCGGTCCGGCCGCCGGCCTGCCGAAGGACGTCGCCGGCCTTGGCCTCGACCACCTCCCACGGCCCCAGGCACGCCGCCGGGTCCAGGTTCCCCTGGATGCCGTGCTCTTCGCCGATGCGGCCCCACGCTTCATCCAGTGGGGTCCGCCAGTCCACGCCGACCACATCGGTCTCGGCCCGGGCCATCAGGCTGAGGAGGTGGCCGGTGTTCACCCCGAAGTGGATCGTGGGGACGCCCAGATCCTTCACGCCATCCACGATGCGCGTGGTCCACGGAAGGACGTGGCGCTCGTAGTCCGTCGGGTCCAGGGCGCCTGCCCAGGAGTCGAACAGCTGGAGGGCCTGCACGCCGGCCTCGACCTGGGCCCGGAGGTAGGTGATCATCATCCCGGTCAGCGCGTCCATCAGCCGCCCCCACGTTTCGGGCTCGCGATGCATCAGGGCCTTGGTGTTCGTGTGGTCGCGGGACGGCCTGCCCTCCACCAGGTACGAGGCCAGCGTGAACGGCGCTCCGCTGAACCCGATCAGCGGGATGCGGAGCTCCTTGCGGACCAGCCGGATCGTCTCCATCACGAACGGCACGTCGGCCTCGGGCTCGATGGGACGCAGACGGGTCAGGTCGGCCTCGGTGCGGAACGGCTCGGCCAGCGTGGGGCCCTGGTTCTGGACGATGCGCACGTCCACGCCCACCCCGGCGATGGGAACCATGATGTCGCAGAACAGGATGGCCGCGTCCACGTCGTACCGGCGGACCGGCTGGAGGCAGATCTCGGCGGCCAGCTCCGGGGTCCGGGTCAGCGTGAGGACGTCGGCGTCGCCGCGCAGCTCCCGGTACTCGGGCAGGGACCGCCCGGCCTGGCGCATGAACCAGACGGGGGTGGCGTCCACCGGCTCACGCCGGCACGCCCGCAGGAACCGATCGTTGAAGGGGGCCTCGCTCACGGAGACGCCAGTCTACCCGAGGCCCTCAGGTGGCGGCGCCGACGGTGTCCTGCTTCTCCTCGAGAACCTCTACACCCTGGGCGACGATCCGCTCGACCGCGAAGGAGGCGTCGACCTCGCACAGGCGGGGCATCGGCTCGCCGACGAGCGCCTCCGCCTCGGCGTTCGAGCGCGCAGGATCCCCCAGGAACGATCCCTCGACCTCGATCTCGTCGATCGGCACCGGCGTGCCCGCCTGGTCCACGAGCACGAGGCCGTCGAACTCGGTGCGGAGCAGGCTCCACCCCTCCGGCCACAGGAGGAACACATCGGAGCTCCCGACCTCCTTGATCCTATGCTCCCCTCGGAGGAACAGACACTCCTGGTACTCGGCGAAAGTCAGGATCCCCTCGAGGCGTTCCGTCGGTTGCGGGATGGGGACAGGATACGTGTGGAAGTAGACGTCCGACGCGGCGTTTACATCGTTGGGATGGATGTCGGGACCCAGGAACCAGAATCCGTCTGGGTCACAGGTCTCCCGGAGGGTCTCGTATCCGGAGAAGCGCTCCTCGACCATCGATCCTGGGATGTTCCCACCTCCTGCCAGCACCCAGGTTCCGACCTCAGCCAGTACCCTCCCGTTCTCGTCGACGATGGCCTGGGGCACATTGCGACGGTCGAGCGAGAGGCGTTCCGGCCATAGAGGCTGGACGTCGCCGTCCGCGTCGGGCCCGGTCCGGATCATCAGACAGGGACCCTCACTAACCAGAACACCTTCGATCGCCGAGGACGGGAAATCATTGCTGTCGTGGGTTGGGAAGAAGACGTCGCCCGACCTGGCGCAGGCCACCAGCGAGGAGCCTGCAACGACGATCGCGAGTATCGCGCGGGCCACCACTACAGGGCGCCGGCGAGCTTGGACACGAGGGCCCGCTGGTCCTCGTCGAGCCAGGGACCCTCCCCTGCCGCGGCGTTGGACGTGGCGTGGTCCGGCTTGCCGGTGGCCGGGATCACCACGTGCACGCGGGGATCCGACAGCTCCCACCGGAGCAGGGCCTCTGCCCAGGACGACACGCCCAGCGGCTCCAGCTCCACCGGGTCCGGACCGGGGAACAGCCCGCCCTCGGCGAACGGACGCATGACGATGACCCCGATCCCGAGGTCCTCGGCCAGCGGAAGGATCCGATCCTCGACCTCGCGCTCCACGGGGTTGTACGGCACCTGGATGGCCTGGATCCGGCCGGTGCGCATGACCCGCTCCAGGTCATCGAACGAGGCCCGGCTGTAGTGCGTGGCGCCCAGCAGCCCCACCCGGCCGGCCTCGCGCTCCTCCTCCAGCCAGTCCATGTGCGCCTCCCAGGCCACCAGGTTGTGCACCTGCTGGAGGTCCACCCGGCCGCCGTAGAAGCCGAGCTGGGCCCGGAACTGGGCCCGGCCCTCGCGCGGGGAGCGGGCCCAGATCTTGGTGGCCACGAAGGCTTCCTCCCGCCGGGCGTCCAGGGCCCGGCCGAGCACGGCCTCGGAGCGCCCGTACATGGGGGAGGAGTCGAACACCCGGGTCCCGCCCTGGAACGCCGCGGCCGCCACCCGGTCGGCCATCTCCTGCTTGGGGGAGGGCAGGTCGAACGTGGCCCACGTCCCCAGCCCGATCACCGGGACCTCCACCCCGGTGGCCCCGAACGCCCGCCGCTCCACCAGCTCATCCTGGCGGAACGCGGACGTCGACGCCAGGGAGCCCATCGAACCCCCGACGATCCATGGTCACCACCGTCCGGTCGCTGGCCAGAGCCGTCGCCGCAATGATCAGGTCGTGGGCGCTCCGGGGCCGGCCCGCGCGCCGGGTCGCAGCGAGGAGCCCGGCGTGGGACCGGGCCACCTCAAGGCCGTACGTCTCTACCGGGATCGCTTCGAGGAGCTGCTCGATGAACGCTCTCCGTCGTCGAAGGTCTCGGCCTTCTCCCAGCTCGACCCCCAACAGGAGCTCTGCGGCTGTGACCCCGGCCATGGCCGTGTCGTCCTGGTCAGGGATGAGCTCGTCGAGCGTGGCCCTGGATCGCTCCACGGCGACGAGCACGGATGTGTCGAGGATCAGCCGTCCCAGTCTCGGTCCTCCAGGGTGAGGAGCGACCTGAGCTCCTGGATCTCGCGTGCCCAGTTCGGGTCAGGCGGATGCTCGAGGAGGATCCTCTTCACTTCCGCGCCGTTGCCCTTCTCGGCCGGGGTGATCCGGGCCACTGCCTTTCCGTTGCGGGTGACCACGAAAGACTCTCTCTTGTGCTCGACGGCATCGAGCACCTCGGAGAACCGCCGGGCGGCATCGGTGGCCGTAAGGTCCTTCATGGGAATCAGATTATCAGATTCCCAGGGAAACCCGGGGGCTCAGGACTCGCTGATCGTGATCTTCTCGATGTAGACGGGCTCCGTGGGCCGGTCCGCCTGGGTGGGCAAGGCGTTGATCGTCTCCTGGACGTCCTGACCCTCCACCACTTTGCCGAAGATCGTGTGCATGTCGTTCAGGTGCGGTGTGGGTGCTGCGGTGATGAAGAACTGGCTGCCGTTCGTGCCCGGGCCTGAGTTGGCCATGGCCAGCCAGCCGGGCCCGTCGAAGCGCAGGCTGGGATCGAACTCGTCCTCGAACTGGTAGCCGGGCCCGCCGGTGCCGTCGCCCTTCGGGTCCCCGCCCTGGTTCATGAACGCTGCGATCACCCGGTGGAACACCAAGCCGTCGTAGAAGCCCTCCTTGGCCAGGAACACGAAGCTGTTCACGGTCACGGGAGCCTTGTCGGCGAACAGGTCCAGGACGATGGTCCCGCACGAGGTCTTCATCTCCGCGCGGTACGACTTCTTCGGATCGATCTGCATGTCCGGCGCCTTGTCGTACATCTTCTTCTCCTCGTCCGCGGCGGCCGGCTTGTCGGCTCCGCACGCCGCCGCCGCGGTCTGCGTGGAGGGGGTCGGGCTGGGGCTCGGGCTGGGAGCGGCGACGGGCTTGGCCCGGGGGGTAGTCTCGGGCTCGCGGTTCAGGAACGCGAACGCCCCGTACCCGATCCCGCCCACGGCCACCGCCCCGGCCACGATGCCGGCGATCAGCCGCTTCCGGCGCTGGGCGCGGCGTTCCGCATCCCGGCGCTCGTGCAGCTTCTTGAGCTGGCGGTCTCGGCTCTTCGGTCGGGTCATGGAGCGCTAAGGGTACCCGCCCGCTCCGGTCTCCGTCAGCATCTCCAGGGCCAGGCCGTCCAGGATGTCCCGCTCCGAGACCAGGCACTCCTCGAAGCCCCACCGCTCCAGGATCTCCAGCAGGATCAGGCAACCGGCCACGATCACGTCGGCCCGCCCGGGAGCCATGACCGGGAGCGCCGCACGCTGGGCGGTGGTCATCTGGGCCAGGTCCCCGGTGATCCTCTCGGCGTCGGACCGGGAAAGCACGGTCCGGTGGATGGCCTCCGGATCGTACCGCTCCAGCCCCAAGGCCAGGGCCTGCACGGTGGTCGTGGTCCCGGCCACCCCCACCAGGGTCGCCGCTCGCCCTGGGGGCACGGCGTCCGCCGCCGGCGACAGGGCCTCGGCGGCCAGGGTCCGCATCGCCCGGAGGTCCTCCTCCGACGGCAGATCCGACGGCGCCACGCGCTCCATGATGCGGACGCTGCCCACGTCCACGCTGATGGCCGCTTCCGGCCGCTCCGTGCCCAGCACGAGCTCCGTGCTCCCCCCGCCGATGTCGAACACGAGGGACGGCGCCGGCGCGTCCAGCCCGCGGGTGGCCCCCAGGAACGACAGGCCCGCCTCGCGCTCGCCGGACAGGACCTCCGGGTCGGCGCCGGTCAGCTCCCCAACCCGCCGGAACAGGTCCTCGCGGTTCGAGGCGTCCCGAACCGCGCTGGTCGCTCCCACCCGGATCCGCTCCGCTCCGAGAGCCCGGGCCCGCCGGGCGTACCAGCCCAGGACGTCCGTGGTCCGATCCAGCGCATCCGCGTCCAGGGCTCCCCGTTCGTCCACGCCCTGCCCGATCCGGGTGATGACCATGTCCCGGCCCACCTCGCGGAGATCTGCGCCGTCGTCCGGGTCGGCGACCAGCAGCCGGATCGAGTTCGTGCCCATGTCCACCGCGGCCACGCGCCCGGTCACGGCCCGGTGCACCGGCTCCACCCGCTCGGCCACCCAGGCCCCCACGGGGTCCTCGCCGCCCGCCAGGTGGTTGGCGTAGTGGGCGTGCAGGCACTTCACGCCGCCCGGGCTCCCGGTGACCCCGCCCCAGGCCTCGGCGCCCGGGACGTACCGGGCCCGCTCGCGGGCGTGCTGGGCGTGGGCCCGGGTCAGGGCCTCGCCGAACACCGGGTCCTGCTCGGCCCGCTCTGCGTGGCGCTTGATCCAACCCTCGGCCTCCAGGCGGGACACGCGCTTCACGGCCTCCGGGCAGGTCAGCCAGAACAGGGTGGGGAACGGCTCGCTGCGGTGGTCCAGTGGATGGTTGCGGATGACCAGTGGGTGGCCGTCAGGGCAGCGAGCGACCACGCTGAACGAGGTCAGGGGGGGACGCCCCAACTGCTGTGCGACGGCAGTGAGGTCGGAGCCTCGGAGCTCGCCCAGGGCTACTTGCGCTTGTCCATGGAGCGGCGGAAGTCCACCTGCCGCTCTTCGCTCTGCTTCATGAAGCGCTTGAGCTTCGACTCCAGATCGGGGTCGGACCCTCGGCGAAGCGGGCGGCGGGGCGGGTCCTGGAGGGCCTTGATCGACAGGTCGATCTTGCCGTCTTCCTTGATCGACTGGACCTTGGCCTGGACCTTGTCGTTCTCCCGCAGATGCTCCCGGACGTCCTTCACGTAGTTCCGGTCGATCTCCGAGATGTGGACCAGGCCCACCCTCCCGTCCTCCAGCTGGAGGAACGCCCCGTACGGGGTGATGCGCTGCACGGTCCCTTCGATGACCGCGCCTACCTCGAGCTCAGCGATCTCGGCTCCTTCCTCTCGGGGGCCGCGGAAACCGGCCCCGACCAGCAGGAAGGCCACTATCCCACCGGCCCCGGAGGGCGTCAATGGGGGGTCTCAGCAGTCCGAGGGGAGGGTGCCGCCGCCCTTGGGCACGCCCACGAAGGCGATCTCCCCGGGCTTGACCATGCCCAGGCACTCCCGGGCCAGGCGCTCCAGCTCGGCCGGATCCTTCAGCCGGTCCACCCGGGCCTGGAGGCGCCGGCGCTCCGCGGTCAGGGCCTCGATGCGCTCCTCCAGCGCGGTCATCCGGGCTCGCTGGGCCAGGTACTGCTTGGCCGGAACGATCCCGGCCGCCCCGAGCACCAGGAGGAGGGCCACCAGGAGGGCCGTGCGGCGGGACAGGCGGGGGCGGGGTCCGGCCAGGGCCCGGGTGCTCACCGGGCGAACCCCCGGTACGGGCCCAGGCCCGCGTAGCGGGCGCCCTCGCCCAGGTCCTCCTCGATCCGCAGGAGCTGGTTGTACTTGGCCGTGCGCTCACCGCGCGAGGGGGCCCCGGTCTTTATCTGCCCCGCGCCGGTGGCCACGGCCAGGTCGGCGATCATGGCGTCCTCGGTCTCACCCGAGCGGTGGGAGATCACCCGGCCGAAGCGGGCGGCCGTGGCCTGCTCGACCACATCGAGGGACTCGGTCAGGGTCCCGATCTGGTTGACCTTGACCAGGATGGCGTTGGCCGAGCCCTCGGCGATGCCCCGGCCCAGGCGGTCGGGGTTCGTCACGAACAGGTCGTCGCCCACCAGCTGGACGCGCGAACCGAGCGCCTCCGTGGCCGCGCGCCACCCGTCCCAGTCGTCCTCGTCCAGCGGATCCTCGATGGAGACGATGGGGAACCGGTCCAGCAGGTCCGCGTAGACCTCGATCATGCCCGGGGCGTCGCGTTCCGTGCCCTCCATCGTGTACCGGCCACCGTCGTGGAGCTCGCTGGCCGCCACGTCCAGGGCCAGGGCCACCTCGGTCCCGGGCTCCAGGCCGGCGGCCTCGATGGCCCTCATCAGGTAGCCGCACGCCGCGGCGGCGCCCGGGAGGTCCGGGGCGAAGCCGCCCTCGTCGCCGACCCCGGTACCCAGGCCGTCCTCCAGAAAGAAGGCTTTGAGCGCGTGGAACACCTCGGCCCCCCACCGGAGAGCCTCGGCGAACGAGGCCGCGCCCACCGGGGCCAGCATGAACTCCTGGACGTCGATCGCGTTGTCCGCGTGTGCGCCGCCGTTGATCACGTTGAACAGCGGCACCGGGAGAAGGTGGGCGTTGGGCCCGCCCAGGTACCGGTACAGCGGGAGCTCCTGGGAGATGGCGGCCGCCTTGGCCGTGGCCAGCGACACCGCCAGCATCGCGTTGGCCCCCAGCTTCGACTTGTCGAGGGTGCCGTCCAGGTCCAGCATGGCCCGGTCAACGGCTCGCTGGTCCAGGACGTCCATCCCGATGAGCGCGGGTGCGATCGTCTCGCGCACGTTGCGCACGGCCTCCAGGACGCCCTTGCCGCCGAACCGCTTAGCGTCGCCGTCGCGCAGCTCCACGGCCTCGTGCTGGCCCGTGGACGCCCCGGAGGGCACCGCGGCTCGCCCGAACGCGCCGTCGGCCGTGACGTCGGCCTCGACCGTGGGGTTTCCCCGGGAGTCGAGGACCTCGCGGGCGCGGATCAGCTCGATGGGAGGCATGGCACCCGATTGTAGGCCGGGCGGGGGCAGCCCCCGGGGATTTGGCGTCAGCCGGCGGGCGGTCCCGGGAGGGCGATCTCCCGGGCCTGAGGCTCGGCCACGTCCATCGGCTTCTTCTCACGGGCACCCTCCACGCTCCCCCGCCAGGACAGCAGGCCCACGCCGGCCAGGATCAGGGCGTTGCCCATCCACTGCACGGCCGAGGGCTGCTCGGTGAAGAACAGGAACCCCCACAGCAATGCGGTCATGGGCTGGAGCAGCAGCATGACCGAGGTCTCCAGCGAGGGCAGGCGGGGCAGGGCCACGGAGATCAACAGCCACCCCACGACCTGCACGCCCACGGCAAGGGCCAGCAGCCACAGGTGCGAGGCCAGCGGGACGTCGAACGCGAACCGCGCGTCGAACGGGGCCAGGACCAGGATCCCGGCCACCGACCCGGCCGTGGCATCGAGCAGAGGCCCGGCCGAAGGGGCCAGGGACCGGTTGGAGGCCCGGAACACCAGCAGGAAGGCCGCGTAGGAGATCCCGGTGAACAGACCGTAGACCGCGCCACGGGCGGGGTTGGCCCCGAACGCGTCTCCGCGGCCCAGGCCGCTGGACAGGGCCACACCCAGCAGGACCACCGGGATCAGAACCATGGCCGCCCGGGTAGGGCGCTCGCGGAACACCAGCCAGGCCAGCACGCCCACGAACAGGATCTGCGTGTTCCCGAGCAGGGTGGACATGCCGGTGCCGATGTCCTCGATGGCCCGGTGCCAGAACGTGAGATCCAGGGCGAAGAACAGCCCGGCGGCCACGGCCAGCAGGCGCTCCCGCCGGGTCCGGCCGTCCCGCGCGCGGATGGCCAGCCACGCGGCCAGGAGGAAGGGCAGAGCGTAGAAGCACCGGTAGAACGCCGCGGTTGACGGGGAGACGTCCGCCACGCGGACCAGCGAGGCCGAGAACGAGATGGCCATGATGCCGCTCAGCGCGGCCAGGTGGGTCACGCCGGACCCGGCCCGGTCGCCTCGCGGAGGCGCTGGGAGAGCACGGCCATCACGGCCAGGCTGGCGTCGGGCCGGTCGCGGAGGATGCGCTGGAACCGGGGGCGGTCAAGGACGAGCAGCCGGACCTCTCCTTCGGCAACCAGCGAGGCCATCCGGGGCTCGCGGCTGACCACGGCCATCTCGCCGACCGTCTCCCCCCGCCCGCGGCGGACAACCTCAGCCGGTCCGTTGGACGAAGACACCCGCACGCTGATGTCGCCGGAGACGACCACGTACATCTCCTCCCCCGGCTCCCCTTCCTCGGCGATCACCTCGCCGTGGCCGTAGGCATGCTCGGTGACCACCTCGGCCACGTGCTTGAGGTCCGCGGGGGCCAGGTCGCGGAACAGGGGGACCCGGCGCAGGCACACCATCCGCTCGACCAGCGGCAGAGTGGGCAGGGCTTCCACCGGCTCCTCCTCCAGGGCGGCGGTCGCCGCCTCCCGGACCAGGGTATCCACATCGTCCGAGGCCAACACCCGGAGCCGGGGATGGAGCGCGGGGAAGCCGCGGGCCACGTGGGCGGCAGCGGCCCGGAGCCAGGGGTCGAGGTCGTCCAGGAGCTCGGCCACCGCCTGGGACGGGGCCATGCGCGGGCCCGAGCCCTCCCATGCGGCGAGGAGAGGGCGGACCACCACAGGGTCGCCCACCGCCTCCAGGGTCTCCAGTGCGTCCGCACGCCGGTTCGGGTCCGAGGCGTCCAGGGCCTGGACGGCCATACGGATGGCCTCCGGGTCACGGGTCCGGCCGGCCACCTGGATAGCCGCCACCGCGTGTTCCACGGAGCGGTGGCGGAGCCCATGGACCAGCAGGGCGATGGCCTCGCTGGACGATGACGAGAGGGCCTGCTGGAGGCGGGCCAGATGGACCGCCCGACCGGTCCGGGCGGACCGGAACGCCTCCATGCGGTCCGGGTCCGCCCGGCCCAGACGGGTCAGAGCCAGCATCGCTCCGACTTCCAGATGTGGCCGGTCCACGGCCTGCCGGAGGCCCGGCACGGCGGCGTCCCCCATCTCCACCAGGGACCCGATGACCATCATCCGGACCTCGGGCTCGGGATCCCCCAGCATGGCGATCAACGAGGAGGGGTCGGGACGCCTGGCCCCGGCCATCGATCGGACGGCCGCCCGCCGGACCGAAGCGTCCGGATCTATCGCGGCGGCCCGGGCCTCCTCCGAACCCGGCGGCAGGGCCTCGACGGCGGCCCGGCGAGCGTCCGGGGAACGCGAGGCCAGGAGCTCCCGGAGGACCTCCTGCCCCAGGTGGTCACCCACCCGGGCCGCGGCCAGGGCCCGGATGCCAGGGTCCGCATCCTTCAGCCGGCCATCCAGGTCCACAGGTGATGCCAGGGCCACGGCCTCCCGGCGGACGACGGCGTGGGGGTCCTCGAGCAGAGCCCCCGCGGAGATGACCGCCCGGCCGGCGTCGATCCGGGCGATGCCCCGGAGGGCCGCGGCCCGCACGTGGGGTTCCTGGTCCTCGAGGCCCCGACGCAGGACGGGCCCGGCCTCCCGGTGGGCCGTCTCGGCCAGGATCTCCATCGACACCCGGCGGGTGGCCGGGTCCGGATCGGCGGCGCCGGACAGCACCACGTCCAGCGCCGCCCGGTCCGTCCGGACGCCGCCGAAGGGCTCCTCCTCGGACACGAACACATCGGGGTTCCCAGCCCGAAGGGCCTCGACCACCGCGCCGCGGTACGCCGCCCGGGCCCGCATCGTGGCCGCCACGGCCCCCACCGCGGCGCCCAGCCCCAGCAGGGCCACGGCGCGGGCCGGGAGCCGCCGGGCCAGCAGCAGGACCAGCCCGGCCAGAATCATGCCGCCCTGGAGGGCCACGCCGTCCATCGCCGCCCGGGTGCGGTCACGCCGCCCGGGGGGGACCACGTTGAGCATCGACTGCCACGCGCTGGCCCATACGGCGTTGAACCACACCACCTGGGCGAAGCGGAACCCGACCACCACCGCGAAGGCCATCGTCGCGGAAAGCACGCCGAACCCCGCCGCGTAGATCGCGGCGAACGCCGCCACCATGACCGGCACCCCGAATCGCGCGAACAGCCGGTTGCTGATGAGGAGCGACACGGCCAGGCCCACGGCACAGGCCACCGCGGTGAACGCGCCCAGGAACCCGGCCAGGGCCTCTGCGTCGGGGAAACGCCTTGTGACCGCCGTGGCGAACAGGAACGCGACCGCGTTGTAGAGGACGGCGAACAGGACCATCGAGGCGGCCATCCACCGAAGGAGCGAGGAGGACCACAGGGAGCGGACCCCCTCGCTCAGCCTGGGCCGGGACCGCCGTCGCGCGGCCTCCCTCGAGGCGGCGGCGCGGACCGCGGACGTAGCCAGCGCCCACCCGCCCAGCAGGCCGGCCATCCACAGGAAGAGCAGGCTCTCCACGCCGAGCCGGGCCGCCACCGGTCCGGTGGCGAGCCCCCCCACCGCGGTCCCCACGATCAGGCCCGCTCCGTACAGCGGGAACAGGCGCTTGGCCTGGCGCGTGTCGTGGACCGAGGCCGCCACGCCCCACGACGTCACGCCGCCCAGGACCCACAGCACCATCATCGCCACCCACAGCACCGGGTAAACGCCGCGCTCCCCGGTCAGCAGGGCCACGCGCATCCCAGCCACGAGGACGGCCATGCCCAGCGGCGCCCGGAGGAGCAGCCGGCGCGGACGGCGAGCCCCGGACAGCGCCGCGCCGACCGCGGCCATCACTGCGAACGTGATCAGGCCCAGCGTCACGAACAGGACCGGCAGGACCGAGGGTCCGTACCGCGTGAACAGGAGGGACTCCACGGCGTTGGCACCCACCGTGAACCCGGTCCACAGCACGACCATCATCGAGAACACCCGCAGCGCCACGCGCTCCTCGTCCGGGCGGACCTTCAGGATCCGGGCGGCGAACCCGGGGGCGGTCATCGGGCTGCGCGGAACCGTGCCAGGAGCTCGGCCTCGGGCAGGTCCTCCAGGGCCACGCCCTCGGCCGAGGCGGACTCCTCCATGCGGTGGAACCGGGCTACGAACGTGCGGATCGTGGACCGCAGGGCCACCTCGGCGTCCACACCCAGCTTGCGAGCCAGCGCGGTGACCGCGAACAGGACGTCGCCCACCTCCCCCTCCAGGGCGTCCTTGGCCGAGCCCTCGGGGTCCTGGCCCTCCACCGCCCGAGCGGCCTCCTCGAGCTCCCCCAGCTCTTCGCGCACCTTGTCCACCGCACCGGACAGCTCCGCCCAGTCGAAGCCCCGTCCGGCCGCGCGGCGCTGGACCTTCTGGGCGGCCAGGAGGGAGGGCAGGGCGGCCGGGACGCCCTCGTCGATCGTGCGCTCCCCGGTCTCCTCGGCCTTGATGCGCTCCCAGTTCGCGTACACGTCGCCGGGCGTGTCGGCTTCCACGTCCGCGAACACATGCGGGTGGCGGTGGATCAGCTTGGCCACGGTGGTCTCGGCCACATCGTCGATGTCGAACGCGCCCTCGTCCGCGGCCATCTGAGCGTGGAACACGGCCTGGAGGAGCACGTCGCCCAGCTCCTCCTTGAGGTGCGCGGGGTCGCCGTCATCGATGGCGTCCAGGAGCTCGTACGCCTCGTCCAGGAGGTGGCGCCGAAGGCTCCGGTGGGTCTGGGCGGCGTCCCACGGGCACCCGCCCGGCCCGCGGAGGCGAGCCACCACTCGGACCAGGTCCAGCAGGCGGGCGCCGTCCTTGGAGGCGGGGACCGGGCCGGTGGGGACGTGGGACAGGGGGTCGGGGGTGCCGCGGAGCTCGCTCACCCCTCGATCCTACGGCTCCACCTGCACGTCGGGGGTGGCCCCTGGCAGCGGGGTGGTCGAGGTGCGCTCCACCACCTCGCCGGCCTCCTCGTCGAACACGCCGTACCGGGGGTTGACCAGGACGTCGGCCCGCTTCACCCGGTCCAGGAGCCATGTGGTGAAGAACTCCTGCCCGGACTCGCCCAGGAGCTGGTCGCGGACCTCCTCGAACGGCATGGCGGTCCGCTCGATCACGTGGATCACGTGGTGCCCGAACTCGGTCTCGATGGGCCCGCCGATCTCCCCCACCGGGATCTCCAGCGCGGTGGACCCGAACGGATCCACGAACTCCGAAGCCGGACGGGTCCCCAGGTCGCCGCCCTCGGGCGCGGAGCCGGTGTCCTCGGAGTGCTCTCGGGCCAGCGCGGCGAAGTTCCTGGGTGTGGCCTGCCGGGCCAGGCGCTCGGCCAGGGCCGCGTCCTGGACCAGGATGTGGGCCACGTGGACCTGGGTGAACTCCGTGATCCGCTCGTCGTAGGCCTGGCGGAGCCGGGTCTCGGGGATCCCCTGGGTGACCACCTGCTGGGCCACCATCTCTCGCATGGCCTGCTTGCGGAGGAGCTCCTCGACGTCGGCCCGGGTGGCCCCGGCGGTGGCCAGCTGCTCGTCGAACGGACCCTGGCCGCCGGCCTCCTCCACCGCCTGCTGGAAGCGCTGGTCCACGGTGGCGTCGTCCACCTCCAGGCCGCGCTGGGAGGCGAAGTCCTCGATCACCTCCTGGTGGATCAGGAACGTGAGCAGCTGGCGGGCCAGGCCCTTCTTCTCCTCCTTGCCTTGCTCTCCGGGGAACTGCTCGGCGAAGCGGGGATCGGCGGCCAGGAACCCGAGGAGCCGCTGGAAGCGCTCGTCCTCGATACGCCGGCCGTC
>DASWKD010000296.1:0-4930 GCA_036396815.1 Actinomycetota bacterium
GGTCAACGTCCCGGGGAACGTCCCGCCCGGCGTCACCGTTCCCGTGCGGGTCGACCTGGCCCACCCCCACCACCTGACGGGCAGCGTGGTGGCCGCGGTGCCGGCGTGAGCGCCGGGGCGACGACGGCCCGCAGGACCCGCACCGACCTCCCCCTGGCCCTTGTGGGTCCCACCGCGGCGGGGAAGACCGAGCTCTCCCTGGCCCTGGCCCGGCGCCTGGGCGCCGAGATCCTGGTCATCGACTCCATGACCGTGTACCGGGGGATGGACGTGGGCACGGCCAAGCCCACCCCCGCCCAGCGGCAGGAGGTCCGCCACCACCTGTTGGACGTGGCCGAGCCCACCGAGCTGTTCTCGGTGGCTCGGTTCCAGGCCCTGGCCCGGGAGGCGCTGGCCGGCCTCCGCCGCCGTGGCGTGCCCGCCCTGCTGGTGGGCGGCTCCGGGCTGTACCTCCGGGCCGTGGTCGACGACCTCCGGTTCCCGGGCACCGATCCCGGCCTCCGGCGGACCCTGGAGCTGGAGGCGGCGGCCCTGGGGCCCCGGGCCCTGCACGCCCGCCTGGCGTCGTTCGATCCCCAGGCCGCCACCCGCATCGACCCGGCCAACGCCCGGCGCTCGGTCCGGGCCCTGGAGGTGGCCGGGCTGACGGGGAAGCCCTTCTCCTCGTACGCGGGAGATTGGGACCGGTACCCGCCGGACCGGATGGCCGCCGTGGGCCTGGCTGTGGCCCCGGAGACGCTGGCCCGGCGGATCGAGGCCCGCGTGCGGAGCATGCTGGAGGCCGGCCTGCTGGACGAGGTCCGCGGCCTCCTGGACCGGGGAGCGGGGCCGTTCCTGACGGCCTCGCAGGCCATCGGGTACCTTGAGGCCGTGGAGCACCTCGAGGGGCGGATCACCCTCGACGAGATGGTGGAGCGCACCGTGCGCAGGACGCGGGCCCTGGCCCGCCGCCAGATGGCCTGGTTCCGCCGCGACCCCCGGATCACCTGGCTCGAGGACCCCACGGTCGCCGACCTGGAGGAGCACCTGGGCGCATGAGGTTCGCCAAGTACCACGGCACCGGGAACGACTTCGTGATGATCGAGGACCTGGAGGACCGGGTCACCCTGACCCCGGCCCTGGTGGCCGGGCTGTGCGACCGCCACATGGGGGTCGGCGCCGACGGCGTGATCCGCGTGGCGCCCTCGGACCGAGCCGACTTCTTCATGGACTACTGGAACGCCGACGGCAACGTGGCCGAGATGTGCGGCAACGGCATCCGGTGCCTGGGCAAGCTGGCCTTCGACCGCGGCCTGACCACGCGGACCGACCTGCGCGTGGATACGCGTGACGGCGTGAAGCACCTGACCCTGACCGTGTCCGACGGCGCCGTGGACGCGGTGCGGGTGGACATGGGGCCGCCGCGGTTCGCCCGGGCGGATCTCCCCATGGCTGGGGAGGGCGAGCTGCGCGACGAGCCGTGGGTGGTGGACGGCATGGAGGTCCGGGCCCACGGCGTGTCCATGGGCAACCCGCACCTGGTGCTGATCGGCGACGTGGATCCGGCCAAGATCGACGTCATCCGCCTGGGACCGCCGCTCGAGCACGACGAACGCTTCCCCCAGCGCACCAACGTCGAGTTCGTCAAGGTCGAGGACGGCGTGGTCAACGTCCGGGTGTGGGAGCGGGGCTCCGGCGAGACCATGGCCTGCGGCACCGGGGCCTGCGCCTCCCTGGTGGCGTCGGCCCGGGCCGGCCTGGTCCCCCGCGGCGCCCCGGTCCGGTTCCCGGGCGGCCTCCTCCGCGTGGAGTGGGCCGAGGACACCGTGTACCTGGAGGGCCCCGCCGCGTTCGTGTTCGAGGGGGAGATGAGCCGGCCGTGGGTCGAGGCCCGCCTGGCGGAGGCCGGCCGGTGACCATCCCGGTGGCCCGGAGGATCGCCGAGCTCCCGCCGTACCTGTTCGCGGAGCTGGACCGGAAGATCGCACGGAAGCGAGCCGAGGGCGTGGACGTGATCTCGCTGGGCGTCGGGGACCCCGACCTGCCCACCCCCCCGCACATCGTGGAGGCCGCCCGGCGCGGCGCCGCCGACCCGTCCACCCACCGGTACCCCTCGTACTTCGGGATGCCGGAGCTCCGGCAGGCCATCGCCGGCTGGTACGGGGACCGGTTCGGCGTCCGGCTGGATCCCGAGACCCAGATCCAGCCCCTGATCGGCTCCAAGGAGGGGATCGCCCACCTCCCGCTGGCCTACGTGGACCCCGGCGACCGCGTGCTGGTCCCGGACCCGGGCTACCCGGTGTACGCCATCGGGACCCTGCTGGCCGGGGGGATCTCGGTGCCCATGCCGCTCACCGCGGAGGGAGGGTTCCTGCCGGATCTGGACCGCGTCGCGGTCCCCGACGGGACGCGCCTCCTGTGGCTGAACTACCCCTCCAACCCCACGGCCGCCGTGGCCGACCTCGGCTTCCTGGAGCGCGCGGCGGCGTTCGCCTCGGAGCACGGCCTCCTCCTGGCCCACGACGCCGCGTACACCGAGCTGACCTACGACGGGTTCGTGGCCCCCAGCGCGCTGGAGGCCTCGGTAGACGGCGTGGTGGAGTTCGGCTCCGTGTCCAAGACGTACAACATGACCGGGTGGCGGGTGGGGTGGGCGGCCGGCGACCCCTCGGTGATCGAGGCCCTGGCCACCGTGAAGACGAACATCGACTCGGGGATCTTCAACGCCCTCCAGCAGGCGGCCATCGCTGCGCTGACCGGGCCACAGGACGTGGTCGAGGACGTGCGCGCCGTGTACCAGAAGCGTCGCGACCTGGTGGTGGGCACGCTGAACGGTCTGGGCTGGGACCTGGAGCCCCCCAGGGGCTCGATCTACGTGTGGCTCCCCACGAAGGGCGGCGGGTCGTCGGGCGACTTCTGCGAGCTCCTGCTTGACCGGGCGGGCGTGGTCCTGGCCCCCGGCAGCGGGTACGGCCAGGCCGGCCAGGGCTTCGCCCGGATCTCGCTGACCGTCCCCGACGACCGGATGGCCGAGGCCATGGACCGCATCCGCGACGCCCTGGCGTGACCGAGCCCACCCGCGCCGTCTCCGAGTCCCCGCTGTCCGCCACCTGGCGGCCCGCGGTGTTCGAGCGGGCCGTGCTGGTGGGGCTGGACCGGGGCGGCGAAGACTCCGCGCTGGACGAGCTGGCCGCCCTGGCCGACTCCGCGGGCGCCGAGCCGGTGGCCCGCATCGTCCAGGCCCGGCAGTCCCCGGACCCGGCCACGTTCATCGGCAAGGGCAAGCTCCAAGAGCTGCACGACACCGTGCATGCCACCGACGCGGCCCTGGTGGTCCTGGACGATGAGCTCACGCCCGGCCAGCTCCGGACCCTGGAGGAGCGGCTGGGGGTCAAGGTGGTGGACCGCACCGCGCTGATCTTGGATATCTTCGCCCTCCACGCCCGGAGCCGGGAGGGCAAGGCCCAGGTGGAGCTGGCCCAGCTGAACTACCTGCTCCCGCGGCTCCGCGGGTGGGGCGAGGCCATGTCCCGGATGGGGGGCGGCATCGGCACCCGGCGGGGCCCCGGGGAGACCAAGATGGAGGTGGACCGCCAGCACATCAAGCGCCGGATCACCAAGCTCAAGCGGGACATCCAGGATCTGGCCCGGACCCGCGAGGTCAAGCGGGCCCGCCGGGAGCGCTCCGGGATCCAGCAGGTGGCCATCGCCGGGTACACGAACGCCGGGAAGTCCACCTTGATGAACGCGCTGTCCGGGGCGGGGACCCTGGTCGCGAACCAGCTGTTCGCCACCCTGGACCCCACGGTCCGGCGGCTGGCCCTCCCTGGTGGGCGGGCTGTCACGGTCTCGGACACCGTCGGGTTCGTGCGCAAGCTGCCCCACGACCTGGTCGAGGCGTTCCACTCCACGCTGGAGGAGGTCACCCAGGCCTCGCTGATCCTCCACGTGGCCGACGCCTCGGCCCCCGACGTGACCGAGCAGGTCGCCGCGGTCCGGGACGTCCTGGGGGAGATCGGGGCCGGGGGCATCCCGGAGGTCCTGGCCCTGAACAAGATCGACCTGGTCCCCCCGGACGAGCGGGAGGCCCTGAGCCGCCGGTTCCCCGGCGCGGTGGCCGTCTCCGCGCTGACCGGCGAGGCCCTGCCCGTCCTCCTGGAGCAGGTCGAGGCCACCCTGCCCGCTCCCCCGATCGAGGTCGAGGTCCTGGTCCCGTACGACCGGCAGGAGGTCGTCGCTCGCCTCCACCGGGAGGCCGAGGTCACCGCGTCCAAGGAGACCGAGCGGGGGACCGAGGTCCGGGCCCGGGTGGAGGAGCGCCACCTGGCGTGGCTCCAGCCGTTCCTGGTCCACCCGGTCCGCCGCGACCGCGACCTCTAGTCGGTCCCGGCCTCGATGGCGTCCACCCGGGCGTTGCCCTGGGCCCCGCACAGACGTTCCATCGCCACACCGCCGCCGGCCAGACGCCTGCGGACCCGCCGCCGGATCCGGGGAAGCTTCTCGTACAGCGCGTCGCCCGGGCACGAGCTGTGGGCCACGTCACGGTGCCCCTTGATCCGCCGGGGCTTGACGCCGTACTTCCGGCACGCCCAGGCCAGGACGTCCACCAGCGCCCTGACCTGGGCCTTGGACGGCGCCTGGGCGTCGAAGTTCCCGTCGCACAGGACCAGGAGGTGGCCCTTGGGGTCGTAGTCGGTGGACGTGTCGCCGGCCCCCCGGGGCGACCGGAGCCGGTAGATGTTGCCGCGCCGGTCGATCCCGATGTGGTAGGCGATGTCGATCCACCCCCGGGACTGGTGGTCGGCCTGGAACGAGCGCAGGCGGGCCGGGGCCTTTCGGTTGTCGGTGAGCTTCACCGCGCTGTGGTGGACGGTGATCCGCCGGATCCGGTGCCGGCGGAGCGACCCGGTGCGCTTGGCCGCGCCCCATGCGCTCCGGCACAGCATCCGCC
>DASWKD010000297.1:0-4294 GCA_036396815.1 Actinomycetota bacterium
CGATCTACTGGCTCAAGGAGCCCACCACCACCGTGCACGAGGAGGTCACGCGCGTGGAGGAGGCCACCGAGCGCGGGGCTCGGTGGTTCGCCATCTCCGACGAGGAGAACCCCCTCGGGTTCGGGTGCGCCCGGTGCCACGGGCCCGAGGCGCAGGGCGGCACCACCTCGTTCACCAACGACGCCGGCGAGACCATCCCCGAATACCCGGTCCCCGCGCTGGCGGACGTGTGCGGGCGGCTGACGATCGAGACCGTGGAGGTGGACGGCCAGCCCAAGGTGGGCATCCGCGACACGATCATGCAGGGCCGAGACGGCACGCCGATGCCCTCGTGGAGCATCCGGTTCCAGGGCCCCATGAACGACCAGCAGATCCAGGACCTGATCTCGTACCTCGTATCGATCCAGAACGTGCCCGACGGCGAGAACCTGTGCCTGGATCCAACCCTGCTGAACCAGCCCGCGCCGGGCCCCACCACCACCCCCGGGGGCGAGGACTGATGGATGTCGTCCTCCTGGCCCTGACGAAGACCCAGGTCGAAGGTGTGCTGGTCGTGGTCGCCGCGTTCGTGCTGTTCGTGGGAGGCCTGTACGTCCTGATCGCCGCTGTCTTCGGACGGTGGATGGGCTACCTGGTCACGGCGACCGGTTTCTTCGGGTTCATGATCATCCTGTCGATGATCTGGGCGTTCGGGTGGCCCAGCACTCCGCGGTACCTGGGGCCGAAGGGAGAGCTTCCCCACTGGGAAGCGCTGGCCGCCGGGCACACCCTGGAGTCGTCCGACATCCCGGTGCTCGGCGACTACCCCGGCGGACCGTGGAAGGGCCCCAAGGCCGCCAAGCTCACCACGGAGGTGGACCCGGCCACGCTGGCCATGCAGGAGTTCCTGGCCGAGGAGGCCGCGGCCGAGCTCCGCCAGGCCGGCGTGGAGGGCGAGATCACCGCGGAGACGTTCCTGGTCCGCGACCTACGGTTCGCCACCGTGGCCGAAGAGGAGGTGGCCGTGGCCCGGGCGGTGGCCTCGACCGGCGGCCCCGAGGTGCTGGTCACGGCGGTGAAGAACGAAGGGAGCGAGGGTCTGCCCTCGTACCTGTTCCTGGGAGCCTCGATCATCGGCTTCGCGGTTCACCTGCCGTTCCTGGACCGGGCCGAGCGGCGGCGCAAGGAGATCCTGACCGGCGGAGGGCAGGCCCCCTGGCGGGGTCCGGCCTAGGAGGACGATGACATGGACCTGGTTCCCCTGATCGCGGGCATCGAGGAGGGTGGACTCTCGTTCATCCTCTTCACGGTGATGGTCGTAGCCATCTACGTGGCCCTGGTCATCACCATCCCGAAGTAGCCCGGCGGGCGGCGTCGATCGTTCGCTCCACAACCTCCTCGTCGTGGGCGGTGGACAGGAACCAGGCCTCGTAGCCGGAGGGCGGGAGCATCACGCCGGCGTCCAGCATGCCGTGGAAGAACCGGGCGTACGCCTGGTGGTCGGCGGTCTTCGCGGTGGCGAAGTCGGTGACCGGCTCCTCGCCGAAGAACACCGAGAACAGCGAGCCGGCCCGGTTGATGGTGTGCGGGACGTCGGCCAGGACCTCGTTCAGGCCGTCGCACAGGCGCACGGCGGCCAGCTCCAGGCCGGGGTACGGGTCGTGGCGCTCGATCAGGTCCAGGGCGGCCAGCCCGGCGGCCACGGCCACGGGGTTCCCGGACAGCGTGCCGGCCTGGTACACCGGGCCGGCCGGGGCGACCTGCGACATCACGTCGGCCTGGCCGCCGTACGCCGCGCAGGGGAAGCCGCCACCCATGACCTTGCCCAGGACGGTGAGGTCCGGGGTCACGCCGAACCGCTCCTGGGCTCCCCCGCGGGCCAGGCGGAAGCCGGTGATGACCTCGTCGAAGATCAGGAGCGCGCCGTGGCGGGCGGTCAGGTCGCGGAGGCCCTCGAGGTACCCGGACGCCGGGGGCACCACGCCCATGTTGGCGGCCACCGGCTCCACGATCACCGCGGCAATGTCCTGGCCAGCGAACAGGGCCTCCACCGCCGGGAGGTCGTTGTAGGGGGCGACAAAGGTGTCCGCCACCGCGCCTGGGGTCACGCCGGGGCTGTCCGGCAGGCCCAGGGTGGCCACCCCCGACCCCGCGGTGACCAGGAGGGCGTCGGCGTGGCCGTGGTAGCAGCCCTCGAGCTTGACGATCTTGGTCCGGCCGGTGACCGCCCGGGCCACGCGGATCGCGCTCATGGCGGCCTCGGTGCCCGAGCTGACCAGGCGGACCATGTCCACCGACGGCACGGCCTTGACCAGGGCCTCGGCCAGGCGGACCTCGGCCTCGGTGGGAGCGCCGAACGAGGTGCCCCGCCGGGCCGCTTCCACGGCCGCGTGCACGATCTCTTCCCGGGCGTGCCCGAACAGCAGGGCCCCCCAGGACTGGACGTAGTCCAGGTAGGTGCGGCCCTCGGTGTCCCGCACCTCGGCGCCCTTCCCTCGCTCAAGGAACCGAGGGGTGCCACCCACCGCGCCGTACGCACGGACGGGAGAGTTCACGCCGCCAGGGATAACGCTCTGTGCGTGCCGGAAGAGGCTGTCCACGGGCATATCTGTATCACGCGGCGAGTGGCGGGCCGGGATGTCGTACCCTCCCGGTAGGCTTCCCGGTCCATGGGAGGTGGTGCATGGCGACCGAGGAACGAACGACAGGCCTCACGTACGCGGACCTCGAAGGGTTCCCCGACGACAACCTGCGCCGGGAGATCATCGACGGGGAGCTGTTCGTGACCCCGGCCCCCGGCGACCGCCACCAGGATGTGGTTCTGGAGCTGGCGGTCCTCCTGCACGGGTACGCCAAGGAGCACGGCGGGAAGGCACAGCCGGCTCCCCGTGATGTGTTCTTCTCCGACACCACGGTCGTCCAGCCCGACGTGCTGTTCATGGGACCGGAGCACCTGGACCGAGCGGAGGAGCGCTTCGTGCGAGGAGCCCCGGACCTGGTGATCGAGGTGTCCTCGCCGTCAACGCGGCGGACGGACCAGGTGCGGAAGCGGGACGTGTACGGGCGCCACGGCGTGCCCGAGTACTGGTTCGTCGATCTCGATGCCGACCGTATCGAGGTCTACCGACTGGAAGGGAGCCGGTACGGGCATCCCGAGCTGTTCGGCCGCGGTGAGTCGTTCGGTTCCCCCGTGGTTCCCGGGCTGTCGATCCCGGTGGACGAGGTCCTCGGCCCGGACCGGTAGCAGCCGGATCAGGCCAGGAGGTCGGCGGCCTCGCCGGCGTGGTAGGTCAGGATCAGGTCGGCGCCGGCCCGGCGGATCGAGGTCAGGATCTCGAGCATGGCCCGCTGGCCGTCCACCCAGCCCCGCTCGGCTGCTGCTTTGACCATGGCGTACTCGCCGGACACGTTGTACGCGGCCACCGGGACGTCCACCTCTTCACGGACGGCGGCCACCACGTCCAGGTAGCCCAGGGCGGGCTTGACCATGACGATGTCGGCCCCCTCGCCGATGTCGGCTTGGACCTCGCGGAGAGCCTCCCGGGCGTTGGCCGGATCCATCTGATAGCCGGCCCGGTCGCCGAACCGCGGGGCTCCCTCGGCCGCCTCCCGGAACGGGCCGTAGAAGCTGGACGCGTACTTGGCCGCGTAGGCCATGATCCCGGTCTGGGCGAACCCGGCCCCGTCCAGCGCGGCGCGGATGGCCCCGACCTGGCCGTCCATCATCCCGCTGGGGGCGACCAGGTCCGCGCCGGCCGCCGCCTGGCTGGTGGCGATGCGCGCGTACAGGTCCAGCGTGCGGTCGTTGTCCACCTCGCCGCCCTCGGTGAGCACGCCGCAGTGGCCGTGGTCCGTGTACTCGTCCAGGCACAGGTCGGCGAACAGCACCGCCTCGTCCCCCAGCTCCTCGCGGAGGGCCCGGAGGCCTCGCTGGGCGATCCCGTCCTCGTTCCACGCTTCACTCCCCTCGGGATCCTTGCGGGCCGGGACCCCGAACAGGATGAAGCCCACGATCCCCCGCGCGGCCAGGGACCGGGCCTCCTTGCGGAGGGACTCCAGCGTGTGCTGGCCGTGTCCGGGCATCGAGGAGATGGGCGCGGGCTCCTCGATCCCCTCCTTCACGAACAGGGGCGCCACCAGGTGGTGCGGAGCCAGGTCGGTCTCCCGGACCAGGCGGCGCAGGGCCGCGGTCCGGCGCAGGCGGCGAGGACGCGCGGCGGGGAACGGCATGCCCCGATGGTAGCCCGTCGAGCGCGGGCACGCTCTTCTGAATCTGTCAAATCGGACTAGTTCGCGATCCGGGGAAGGATGAGCG
>DASWKD010000298.1:0-11372 GCA_036396815.1 Actinomycetota bacterium
GATTCTGGCGCATATCGCGTCTGACAACCTTTCGAGTGGCCGTGGTGCTTCCATCGATAACACTTCTCGCCTTCCTCTTTGCTTCCCGAGGTTGGGAAGAGCTCCAGAGATCAGGGAGAGCGATGGAAGCTTTGCTCTGGACGCTTCTAATCTCCTCTGTCGAACTCCTTCCCGTACCGGCATGGAAATCAGTCCAGGTGAGCATCGGTTTTCCGCTGTTCATGGCGGTAGCCTTCGTTTATTCTCCTGAAACGGCCGGAGTGATTGCTTTTCTTGGCGCCTCTGATCCCCGTGAACTACGTAGGGAGGTGGGAGGGCTCCATGGGCTGTTCAACCGGAGCCAAATTGCGGTAGCCGTGTTCTTGGCTTCGTTGATTTTTCATGCCATTGCTGGATCGGTCTCAGATTGGCCTAGCCTGATGCCTGCGGCTCTACTCGCCGTCCTAGCGGATTATTCAGTAAACGCTGTCCTTGTGAGTCTTGATGCTGGCCTCATGCATCACGTGCCACCTGGAACAGTCCTCCGAAAGTTGCGCATCGGAAATCAGTGGGAGTTTGCTTTTAGCTACGTTGGGCTCGGATTCCTCGGGGTGATGTTGGGGCGCTTACTGGAAGTCGGGTGGTGGGCGGTTGCTGCGTTCGTCATGCCGCTTCTGCTTGCTCGGCAGATGTTCTTCCGGACCCGTGCGCTTGAGGACGCGACAGCAGAGCTGAAGGACCGCGAAACTGTCTTGCGCGCGCTGTCGAACCGGATGGCCGAGGAACGACACGACGAGCGCATGCAGATCGCCGGCTACCTGCACGACGACATGGCTCAGCTCCTGTTCCGCATGTCGCTGCACGTCGACATCCTCCAGAAGCAGCTCGACGCGGGGGACGGCACCGCTGCGCGAGAGGAGCTGGACGCCATCCGACAGAACAAGGAGACCGTCTCGAAGATGCTGCGCGCCCTGATCAAAGACCTTCGGCTCTCGCCCCTAGGCCGGGCCGGCCTCTCGGAGGCTCTGCACACGCTGGCCCAGAACATCGAGCAGGACTGGAGCATCCCCGTCCGTCTTCATGTGGCAGACGTCGACATGGCTCCTCCGGTCCAGCTCCTCTCCTACCAGCTGGTCCGGGAAGCCCTCACCAACGCGGCCAAGCATGCCGAGGCAACGGAGCTCGCGGTCACCCTGGAGCCGACCGCCGATGGCGTTCGCGTGCGGATCGCCGACGATGGGAAAGGCTTCGACCCAGAGCAAGGCTCCCCCGAGGGGCACTTCGGCCTCACGCTGATGCGCGAGCGAGCCACGGTGGCCGGCGGCACGTTCTCGATCGACAGCGCTTCGGGCCTGGGCACGAAGATCACCGCCGAGTTCCCGACCTCCTGGCTCTCCGAGGAGCCCGCGAACGCCCGCGCCGAGCCGGGCGCCTCATAGCCCAGGCCACGAAGACCGCTACCCCGCCGTACGCGACCACATCTCCCGCACTCAGCACCACACGCAGGCCGGGAACGGGAATCACGTCGGTCAGCGGAACCAGGACGTCGTCCCCTGTGGCCAGGTGGTGCTTGCCCTCGGCGCCGCGAAGCTCCGCGACGCTCTCCGCCGCCCCGGCTCTCCGCAGGGCCGAGGCAGACACCGGCATCCCCCGGTTGGCCGCGATGACCACCAGGTTCATGGCCACCCCCACCAGCATCAGCGCGAACCCCGGCTGGCGGACGTTCGCCGCGGCCAGCACCAGCAGGAGCCCGAACGAGCCGAGGAGCAACCCCACCCCGAGCAGGTCCGCCCGGGTCCCCGGAAGGGCGGGAGCGGGGAGCGCCTGGATGCCCAGGGCGATCGGCGCCAGCCACCACCATCGGACCCGCACCGTGGACAGGTGTCGCAGGCGCCCGCCGAACGCGTACCCGGCCAGGACGCCCGCCGCCAGGATCAGAGCCAGCACGAGCACCGGGCCATCATAGGCACGAGGGTCGGATACCCTTGGGAGCGCAACGGCAAGGAGGCCCTCGTGTCAGATCAGGAGCAGCCAGCAGAGAGCCAGGCACCGCGCCCGCCGGTGGAGGTCATGGCCGCCTCGCAGGCCGCGGAGGAGTTCGTCGAGCATCCCTCGAAGCTCCTGCGCATCGCGTCCATGGTCCGCGAGCTCCTGGAGGAGGTCCGCCAGGCCCCCATGGACGAGGGCGGCCGCAAGCGACTGATGCAGGTCTACCAGCGCTCGGTGGAGGAGCTCCGCGACTCGCTCTCCGACGACCTGCGCAAGGAGCTCGATTCCCTGGCCATCCCCTTCGAAGGCGTGCCCAGCGAGTCCGAGATCCGCGTGGCCCAGGCCCAGCTGGTCGGGTGGCTCGAGGGCCTCTTCCACGGCATCCAGGCCGCCCTGTGGACCCAGCACATGCAGGCCCGGGCCCAGCTCGAGGAGATGCGCCGCCGGAGCCTGCCCAGCGGAAGCACGCCCGAGCAGGACCCGGAGCCGGGTGGGGGGCCGTACCTGTAGTGCATCTCCTGCACGAGCTGATCGGCTGGTCGATCGTGGTTGGCTTCGGCCTGATGACGCTGTGGGGCCTGGGCACGTGGATCGCCCGCCGGGGACCGGGCAAGGCGTTCTGGTGGCTCCTCACGTACCTCCAGGTGGCCCTGGTCACGCAGCTCGTGGCGGGCACCGTGCTCCTGCTCCTCGGCGGGAGCCGGCCGCTCCTGCACTACGTGTACGGCGTGTTCTTCCCCGTCCTGGTCCTCATCACGGCACACGTCGTGGCCCGCGACGCGCTGAAGCACAGGCCGTGGGCGGCCTTCTCTCTGGCTGCATTCTTCACCTTCGGGCTCACCCTCCGCGCGCTGATGACCGGCATGGGCATCGGCTGACGAGAGAGACCTGCTATCGTCCGCGGTATGGCCAACCGAAGGCAGCCGAAGCGCCCCCGGTCCGGGCCCACGGAGAGCCCGGAGCAGCGGGCCCGGCGCATGGAGCGCGCCGGTCCGAAGAAGGAGGACGCCCTTCAGGTCGAGGGAGCGATCGTGGAGGCCCTGCCCAATACCATGTTCCGCATCGACCTCGACAACGGCCATCGGGTCCTGGGCCACATCTCCGGCAAGATGCGGAAGCACTACATCCGGATCCTCCCCGGCGACCGGGTCACCGTGGAGCTCTCGCCCTACGACCTGACCCGGGGCCGGATCGTCTACCGACATCGGTAGCGTGCTCACCGCCGCTCCGGCTCGTCTCGTCCTGCTGATCGCGGTCGTCGGGCTGCTGTGGTGGGCGTCCGGGCTCGACCGCATCCCCGCCGACCCGCGGGATCACTTCACTGCGGAACAGGTCTCCCGGGCCAACGCGTACCAGGGTCCCCGGCAGATCGCCGGGGCGGCGGCCCTGGCGGTTGGCCTGGCCGTGCTGTGGGTCCTGGCCGCCACCGGCGCGGGGCGGGCCCTGCTGGAGCCGCTCCGCCGGTGGCCGTGGCCGGTGGCCGCCCTGGGCGGCGTGGCCATGGTCTTCACCATCCGCGCGGTGGTCCGCCTGCCGATCACGTTCTGGGCCGGACACCTCCACGAGCGGGCCTGGGGGTTCTCCACGCAGACGGCGGCCGGATGGTTCGGCGACTGGGCCAAGTCGCTCGGCCTGGGGATCGCCCTGACCGGACTGGTGTTCGTGGGCCTGTTCGCCGCGGTCCGGATCTTCCCCCGAGGCTGGCCGGTGGCGGCCGCGGTGGGCGCCGCCGCGATCACCGTGGTCCTGTCCTTCGCCGGCCCCGTCCTCCTGGAGCCGGTGTTCAACCGGTTCCGCCCCCTGCAGGACCCGGCCCTCGCCTCGGAGCTCCGGGCGCTGGCCGATCGTGCCGGGGTTCCCGTCCGGGACGTGCTGGTGGCCGACGCCAGCAGGCGCACCACCAAGGAGAACGCCTACGTGTCCGGGTTCGGGGCCACCCGCCGCCTGGTCCTGTATGACACCCTGCTCCGCAAGGCCGGTCCCGACGAGGTACGGCTGGTGGTGGCCCACGAGCTGGGCCATCGCCGGGCCCGGCACGTGGAGATCGGGACCGTGATCGGAGCCCTGGGAGCGGCGGGCCTGGTCCTGGTCCTGTGGCTCCTGATGCGGGCCGGCATCCTCTCCGTGGAGCCGGCGGACCCTCGGGCCATCCCACACCTCCTCCTGGCCGTGGCGGTCCTGGGCCTGCTCCTCCTTCCGCCCCAGCATTGGCTCTCCCGCCGGTTCGAGCGACAGGCCGACCGCTTCTCGCTGGAGCTGACGGGAGAGGACCAGGCCTACGTCCGCACCGAGCGAGGTCTGGCCCTCCGCAACCTGGGTGACCTCGACCCGGGGCCCATCGCCTACCGCTTCCTGTTCACGCACCCCGCGCCGGCCGAACGCATCTCCGTGGCCGGTGGGCGCAGCTGAGGAAGTGATAGGGTGGGCCTTCCCCCACCCCGTCCCGCGGAGGAAGGCTTGGACGAACCACAGGCGAAAGCGGTCTGGCAGGGCGCCATCGGCAACGTGGCACTGCGCGTGGAGATACTGCCGTCTGGGCGCATCGCTGCCAGCTGGCGGGTGGGGGGCGGCGAGCGGCGGACCGTGGTGGACACGGTCGAGCAGTTCGAGAGGCAGGTCCTGTTCCAACTGATGCTGAACGCGCCGCCCGAACAGGACAAGGTCGTGTCGGAGGTCCTGGCCGCGGTCATGGAGGGCAAGCGGGGGATGCCCGATCCCACCATGCTCCCTCGATCGCGGAAGCGCCGGAGGCCGGCTCGGCGGGGAGGCCGTCCTCGACGCCGGCGCTGAGCCGGTTCGACCCGAGGATCACGTGCGTAGTACAAAGGAAGCATGAACGAGCAGAGCTTGAACGAGAGCAACGGGATCCTCGAAGCGGCCGCGTCGCGGGCCCGGGTCGGGGAGATCATCCCTGTCACCCCCGCGGAGCTGGCGGACATGGCGGGCGTCTCCAACCGGCTGTCGGCGGCCCGGGCCTTCCGGGCCCTGATGGCCCGAGGCAGGATCGTCCGCGAGGGCGAGGACTACCGTCTGGCGGACGCCAAGCCGGTGGAGCCCGGCGAGCGGGGCACCGTGAAGCGACCGGCCCGTCGCCGGGCGGCCAAGACCGAGGAGGAGGGCCTCCCGACCTACGAGCAAGTGGGCCGGGTGGTCATCGACCGCCTGATCCAGCTCTCGGCCGAGACCGCCGAGCTCCGGGTGGCCCTGGAGCGCTCCCGTGGTGAGGCCGAGGCCGCCCGCCGGGAGGCCCTGGAGGTAACCCGGACCTCGGCCACGGACCGCCGCCGGGCCCAGGCGTTGGAAGACGAGGTCAGCGCGCTCAAGCGGCGCCTGGAGATGACGGAGTCGAACCTCCGGAGCCTGGTTCAGGCGGCCACCGACCGCCCCGCCGCCCCCCTGGATGATTCGGACGCACGGGCTATCTTGGACATCCTGTCCTCCACCAAGCCCGGCGAGTAGCCCTAACGGGGTGTCCGAGGTACGCCGGATGCCGGTTGCGCCCCCGCGTTCGTGCTGATTACCTACAGCATCGGGGCCGGTGCCGAGGGCCCCAGGGAAGGAGGTACGACCGCCTTGTCCGCCACCGGCACCGATCCTGGTGCCTTGCTCGCCGCTGTGCGGATCTCTGACGTGGCCTGGGCAGTGGTCATCGCCGCTGTCGTGTGGGCCGTGGGCTGGCTGGTCATCGCCCTGGTCAGCCGGTCGAGGGCTCGTCCCCAGGAGGACGTCGGCTTCGTCCCGCCCTCCCAGCCGCCCCTGGCCACCCCCCTGGGGCCGGCCGGCCAGGAGGAGCACATCGCCGGAGTCCTCCGGTGGCTCTGCGCGGAGACCGAGGCGGACAGCGCGACGTTCGTACACCTGGCTCCGGGGGGACGGGAGCGCATCGTGGTCGAGCCCCGGGGGCTGGCACCCGCCACCGTGGCCGCGCTGGCCCGGGCCGGGCGGGAGGCTCTGATGGGGACCCCCGCCGAGCCGCCGTCCGGCACGGCGGTGGCCCGGTGGCTGGGGGCCGGGGGGTCCAAGGTTGTCCTGCTGAAGGGCGTGGCTCCCGCCGGAGCCCAGGAGCCCCTCCGCTTCGCCCGGTTCGCCATCGAGTGGGCGGGGGCCACCGCCCGGGAAGCGGACCCGCGCGGGGTCGAGGACCGGATCCGGGCCGTGTCCGGCGTGTCGTGGGCCGAGACCGACGTCCGCGATCCCTCCGAGGTGCGGGTGATGATCGCCGAGGGGGTCGATCGCCAGATGGTGCAGGAGGCCGTGGAGCGCGTCCTGGTGGGGACCGGCTCCCGGGTGCGCTGGGTGGAGCCGGCCACCGCGGACCGGCCGCCCCGGGCCCGGCTCCTGGAGGTGGCCGTGGCCGGCGACGGCCAGGTGGACGCCGAGGTCTCGCTGGAGTGGCGGGGGCAGGAGCTCCGGGGCCGGGGCCGGGCCTCCGCGTCGCCCACCGGGAGGTACCGTGCCGCGGCGGACGCCGTGGCCGACGCCCTGGGCCCCCTGCTGGCGGGGGAGGCCAAGGTCGAGGGCCTGTACACGCACAGTCACGGCGATCAGGACCTGGTGGTGGTGGTCGTCCACCTGGACGGGGAGCGTCTGGTGGGAGCTGTGCAGGCCCGGGTGTCCGAGCCCGACGCCTCGGCGGCCCGAGCGGTCCTGGATGCGGTGAACCGGCGTCTGTCGGTGATGGCCGGGGGCAGTGGCCGGATCTAGCGCTTGGCCCTGGACACCGCGTACAGGATCCCCCCCAGGAGGAGCGAGGCTCCGGCCAGTCCGACCAGGACGGCCAGGACCACCGGCGGGCCGCCCTGCTCCCGGGCCACCGGGGCCTGCGGGACCGGGACGGCGTCGGGGCCGATGGATACGTCGAGCGCGCCCTCGGCCAGCGTCTGCTCCTGACCCGAGGTCAGGTCGCGAACCCGGACGTCCCCCCCGCCGGTCACGTAGGCCAGGGTCATGCCCGAGACGTCGAACGCCCGGACCTTCCCCTTGACGATGCGCCGGCCGTCCAGGCTGCGCAGCCGGCCGGGTGGGCCGCCCTCTCCGGCCAGGACGATGAGCACGCCCTGCGGACCGTAGCCGGCGTCCACGATCTGGCCCCCCTCGAACACCGAGCTCTCGGTCAGGGTCTCCGGCCGGCCCGTACCGTCGGTGGCGTACTCCTGGAGGGTGGTGTAGCCCTCGGCGGCGGTGATCACCAGGAGGCGCTCTCGGTCGGGGCTCCAGTCGGTGGGGATGAACGCGCACTCGCAGAAGTCCTCCACGGACTCCAGGCGGACCCGTTCCCCGTCGTCCCTGCGGATCACCAGCTCGGGCAGGGGATAGCCTTGCTCGTCGCGCCACAGGAAGCCGGCCAGCTCCTCGATCGGCCGGAGGGACCCGGCGAAGGCCGCCGCGGCGTCCTGGTCGCCGAACTCGCCCACGGTGTAGTGGGTCCGGTTCTCGCGCCAGGTCAGGAAGCAGGTGGATGCGCCGCAGGAGAACCTGCCGTTGCGGCCCCGCACCTCCACGGGCTGGGCGTCCTCGAAGCCTTCATCGTCCTCGCCGGTGGTGGCCCGGACGAACACGTTGACCTGTTCCGCATGCGACAGCTCACTCTGGGGGTCGTTGGTGAACAGCAGCTCGTAGAAGTCCTCGGCCGCGTCGGCCACCACCGAGCCCGTGTCCGGGGGCTCGTCCGGGGGAGCCAGGATGGGCAGGTCGGTGTCCCGGAGGGTGGGGATGGCCGGGGCCAGGTGCGGGGGCGGGTCCGTGGATCGAGGCACCAGGCGGAGCACGGCCACGTCTCCGTCGGGAGAGGCGGCCACGGCCAGGGCCGCGGTGCCCCGTCCCTGACCGAACACCGGGGCGGCCTGGCCACCCTCCGCGGGGATCCGGAGGAGGGTGCTGGGGGGCAGGGTGTCGTCTCCCTCGTCCTCCTCCCGGATGGCGAACACCGTCCCGTCGGGACCGAGGTCCACGCCCCGGACCCCGTCCTCAAGGAGCGTGCGGCGGCCCTGTCCGTCCGTGCGCACCACCTCGAGCGAGCCGGTGAACGTGTCGGTGTCGCCGCGGACGAAGGACACCCAGCGAATCTCCTGGCCCGCGCTGACCGGGGCCGAGACCATCAGGACGGCGGCGAAGAACAGCAAGGCCCTGCGCACCGGGCCGAGCCTACCACCCGGCCCCGGGCCCACCCGGTAGGTTGGGGCGGTGCGCGACGACCCCCCCATCCGCCCCGACGATCCCGCGTCCATCCGCAGCATGTTCGAGGGCCTGGCGCCCGACTACGATCGCCTGAACGACGTCCTGACGTTCGGACTGGTCCGGGGGTGGCGCCGGGCGATGACCGCGGCGGCGGCCGTGGCCCGAGGCTCCCGGGCCCTGGACGTCTGCACCGGGACGGGCCGGTCGCTGGCCCCCCTCCAGCGGGCGGTGGGCGGAACCGGCCTGGCGGTGGGCGTCGACTTCACGCCCGGCATGCTGGCTCGGGCCCGGGGGGTTCTGGTGCAGGCCGACGCGATGCGCCTGCCCTTCCCCTCCGGGGTGTTCGACGCGGCGGTGTGCTCGTTCGCCCTCCGGGACGTGGCGGATCAGGACCAGGTGATCTCCGAGATGGCCCGGGTGACCCGGCCGGGTGGGCGGGTGGTGATCCTGGAGATCGGGCGGCCCCGGGGGGCGGTCCTCCGGCTGGGCTTCGACCTGTGGTTCCGGGGGGCGGTGCCCCGGATCGCGGGGGCGATGGGGCACGGGGCCTCGCACCGGTTCCTGGTCCGCTCGGTCGGGTACCTCCCGGAGCCGGAAGCCCTGTGCCGGAGGATGGAAGATGCGGGGCTGGACGGGGCCCGGTGGCGCCCCCTGTCGCTGGGGGCGGCGCACCTCTTCTGGGCTACCGCCTGAGGTCCGAGTCGGCGATCAGGCCGGCGGGGAACGCCCCGCTTCCCCACAGGAACGCGTCCCAGGGACCCTCCTCCACCGGGCTACGGGTAGAGAGGGGATCCCCCGATGGGAGGCCGGTCCCGTGACCGAGACCACCACCCGATGGAGGAGGGTTGCCGAGGGACGGTGCCGGGGCCCGCAGGTCCGGCGCGGCGGGGCGCGACGACCCGGGGAGGGCGATCACCCTCCCGGTGTCGTGCTCGAACGTTCGCTGTCCTCCCACCGCAAGAGAAGGATGACCGCCCGGCATGTCGTTCCCGCGACGGGAATGTGACGGTTCCGTGACGCGCTATGCGGGAGGGGCGAATCGAGCGTAGTCCTCCCGGGTGACGGGCACCTCCAGCACGTCGCGTTGGTTGCCGGCGATGACCGGGCGCTGGGTCCCCTCGATGGCGAACAGCACCTTGTCCACGTCGGGGTCCTCGGTCAGGGTGAACACGATCTGGGCCACCCGCAGGGCCAGGTCGCTGCCCGACGCGCCTTCCTCGAACTCCTCCGACAGGTCCACGGTGGCCACCCCTCCGCCCACCACCACCGACAGCACGCGGGTCTCCTCGGGGATGGCCGACCGAGCCCCCGGCGCCTCAAGAAGGGCCTGCAGGAGCGCGTCGGGCAGGGTGGCGGCGGCCGGGAGATCCTCCTTCGACGGCACCAGGACGCCGTCGTCCACCAGGTACACCGTTCCCGAGCTGGGGACGCCTTCGGGGTTGGCCGTGGGGGACGGGCTGGCCCGGTAGACCTCCTCGACCTCCTCCGGGAACTCGCCCGGCGGGATCACCGTCACCCCTTCCTGCCGGCACCCGGCCAGGACCAGGGCGGCCGCGATCACGGCGGCCATCCTCACGGCGCGGCCTCCTCCGGCTCCCGGGGCAGGCTCAGTGTGAACGTGGTGCCGCCGCCGCCGCTCTCCACCTCGATCTCGCCGCCGTGCAGGTGTGCGTTCTCCCGGGCGATGGCCAGGCCCAGGCCCGATCCCCGCCCGTGTTCCCGCTGGCGGGCCGGGTCGGCCTTGAAGAAGCGCTCGAAGATCCGGGGGACGTCGGAGGCGGGGATGCCGGGGCCCCGGTCCTGGACGGCCAGGCGCAGCCCCCCGCCGTTCGCCGACAGACGCACGGTGACCGGGTCTCCTCCCCCGTGGACCAGAGCGTTGTCCACCAGGTTGCCCACCACCCGCTCCAGACGCTTCTTGTCCGCCGTCAGCGTCAGCTCCGCCCGGGAGGTGTTGGTGAGGACCCTGACCACCCGGCCGTCTGCCCGGGTCCGCCGGGCCACCACCTCGCGGACCAGATCGGCCAGGTTGATCCGCTCCCACGACATCTGGACCTTCCCGGCTTCGGCCCGGGAGATCTCCAGGAGGTCGTCCACCAGACGCTGGAGGTAGTCCAGGTCGGCGGCCAGGAGCTCGGTGGCCCTGCGCACCGGTCCCGACAGGCCCTCGGCGTTCGACAGCAGATAGTCGGTGGACGCCCGGAGGGTGGTCAGGGGGGTTCGAAGCTCGTGCGAGACGTCCCCCACGAACCGGCGCTCGCGGGCGATGCGGTCCTCCAGCGCCGCCGCCATCTCGTTGAAGGAGTCGGCCAGGCGGCCCAGCTCGTCCCGGTCGCCGGCCGGGAGCCGGGTCTCCAGCAGGCCCTCGGCCACGCGCCGCGCGGCGTCGCTGACCCGCCGGACCGGGACCACCACCCGCCGGCTGACCCGGGTGCCCACCAGGGTGGCCAGGATCACCGCGGCCAGTGACACGCCGAGCAGCACGTTCCGCAGGGCACGGAGGGTCTCGTCCACGTCCGACATCGGATAGAAGAAGTAGGCGTCCAGGTCGTGGCCGGGGATCGGGGAGCCGAACACCAGCGCCCGCGGTGAGGGGACCACCGCGTAGGCCACCTGCCCGCGAGACACCGTGCGGCGCAGGTCCGCCGGGATGTGGGCCGGGATGATCGAGAACGAGGACGAGAACGGCTGGTCCCCGCGGAGGATCAGCGCGTCGAACGTGCCCCTGGTCCCCAGCAGGTCGACCAGGCCGGATGTGGCCAGGTCCGCCTGCTGTCGCTCGGACAGGCCGCTGGGGGTCTCGGTCTGGGCCAGGTACTGGACGGCGAACCGGATCCTGCCGAAGCTCTGGCGGGTGGAGTCCTCGACCCGCTGGCGGAACAGGTACCGGTCGGCCAGCAGGTAGGTGGTCCCGGCCACCAGCGCGGACACGCCGAGGGCGCCGCCGATGAAGGCCACCGTGATCCGCCACCGGAGTCCGATCTGCCGCCTCATCCCTCGCTGGCCACCTTGTAGCCCAGGCCGCGGACGGTCTGGACGATCCGGGGGTCCTTGGGGTCCTCCTCGATCTTGCCCCGCAGGCGCCGGATGTGGACGTCCACCAGCCGGGAGTCGCCGAAGTAGTCGTAGTCCCACACCTGCTGGAGGAGGACCTCGCGGGTGAACACTTGGTTGGGGCGGGTGGCCATGGCGCACAGCAGCTTGAACTCGGTCTTGGTCAGCCGGAC
>DASWKD010000299.1:0-7737 GCA_036396815.1 Actinomycetota bacterium
TTCGCCGTCGGAGCCGGCCGGGTCATCCAGGAGCTCCTCGATGGTGACCCTGCCGGGACCGGCCGGAGCCGGAGCCCGGTCCGCGCATCCGGGCAGAACCATCGCGGCGACCAAGAGGACCAGCAGCCCGTTCACGGTCCGTTGGACGCACCGGCCAGTCGGTGCGGTTCCCGGTACGCTTCGGTCGTGGCCACGTTCCTTTTTGGCACGTCGGGTGGACTCTACCGTTCCGACGGCTCGCTCCTGGACCACCGCCCGGTCACCCACCTGGCGGCGGGTGCCGCCGGTCCGTGGGGGGTCCTCGAGGACCGGGACATGGCCACGTGGGATGGCGAACGGTGGATGCCCGTGGCCAGCCTCACCGACCACCGCCCGCGATGCGTCCTCCCCCTGGACGATGGCGCCCTGGCGGGCGCGGCCGACGCCCGTCTGTACCGGGTGGACGCCAGGCTGGCCGCCCCGGTTTCCTCCTTGGACCAGGCCCCGACCCGCGGCGACTGGTACACGCCGTGGGGCGGTCCTCCCGACACCCGCTCGCTCTCCCGAGGGCCCGCGGGCACCTATGCGAACGTCCACGTGGGTGGGATCCTCCGGTCCGACGATGACGAGCGCTGGTCCCCCACGGCCATCGACATCGACGCCGACGTGCACCAGGTGTTGGTGGACGGCGACCGCGTGCTGGCCGCCACGGCCTTCGGCCTGGCCGAGAGCCCGGACCGAGGAGCCACCTGGGCGTTCCACGCCGACGGGCTCCACGCCACCTACTGCCGGGCGGTGGCCGTGGCCGGCGACGCTGTCCTGGTCAGCGCGTCCAGGGGTCACGCCGGCGCCGACGCCGCCCTGTACCGCTGGGCGGGCGGGGCCTTCGAGCGGGCCCGCGAAGGCCTGCCCGCGTGGTTCGACGACAACATCGACACCCACTGCCTGGCCGCGGAAGGAACCCTGGCCGCGGCCGGCACCAGGGATGGACGGCTGTTCGTGTCCGAGGACGGTGGCTGGTCATGGACCGAGGCGGCCTCCGGCCTCCCGGCGGTCCGGGCCGTCTGCCTTGCTAGGCTGGCCGGGTGAGAGCCGACCGGCTGAGGGACCGCCTGCGCTGGCCCGCCGTGGCCATCGGGCTGGTCTACGTGTACGGCGTGGCCGGCTTCATGGTGATCGAGGACTGGACGTTCGTGGACGCCCTGTACATGACGTTCATCACGCTCAGCACGGTAGGGTTCCGCGAGGTCCAGCCGCTGGACACCTCGGGCAAGCTGTTCACGATCAGCCTGATCGTGTTCGGGGTCACCATCTTCCTGGTGACGTTGACCCTGGCGGCCTCGTGGTTCATCGAGTTCCGCATCGGGGAGCGCTGGAGGAGGAAACGGATGGAGCGAGTCATCAGCCGTCTCAAGGATCACTTCATCATCTGCGCGTTCGGCCGGGTGGGCAGGGCCGTGGCCCGGGAGTTCGACGGGGAGAAGGTCCCGTACGTGGTCATCGACCTGGACGAGGAGCTCGAGGAGCACATGGTCGAGGCCGGCGTCCTGTACCTGATCGGGGACCCCTCCAAGGAGGAGACGCTCCGCGAGGCGGGGATCGAGCGGGCCCGGGGCCTGGTGTGCGCCGTGGACTCCGACGCCACGAACGTGTTCATCACCCTGATGGCCAGGGCCATCAACCCGCAGATCTTCGTGGTCACCCGGGCCGCCGACCAGGCGGCCGTGGACCGGCTGCGGCAGGCCGGCGCGGACCGCATCGTCTCGCCCTACGCCACCAGCGGGCACCACATGGCCATGCTGGCCCAGCGACCGCGCGTGGTCGGGTACATGGAGCTGGCCACGGCCCGGGACAGCTCCCTGCGCGTGGACGAGGTCCAGATCGAGGCCGACTCGCCTCTGGAGGGCCAGACCCTGTCCCAGGCCTGCCGGGACGTGGCCGTGCTGGCGGTGGGGCGCCAGGATGGCCGGGTGCTCACCAACCCGCACCCGGCCACCCGGCTGGAGGCCGGGGACCTCCTGGTCCTCATGGGCAGGGAGGACCAGCTCCGCTCCGTGGAGGAGGGCTGAGCCCCCTCAGCTCCGGAGCCCCCCGGCCAGCGGCGCGGTCCACGACGGACCGGGCCGGATCCGCCGGTCGTCCTCGGCGAAGGTCAGCTCGTCCTTGACCCCCAGCACCCCGTCCACCCGGCCGGCCAGCTCCACCAGGATCTCGCGCTCGCTCCGGCGGGCCAGCCGGCCCTTCAGCATGACCAGACCGCGGATCACCTCCACGTGGATCTCCGTGGGATCGAGCCACATGACGCGCTCGACCACCTCGGTGGCGATCTCCTCCCGGAGCTCCTCGTCCGTCCGCAGGTAGGGCGTGAGCAGGTCCCTTCGGCTGACGACGCCCAGGACGCGGCCGTCCCCGTCCACCACCGGCAACCGCTTCACACCGCTCTCGATCATGGCCCGGGCCGCTTCACGCACCGACGTCTCCGGCCGGGTGGTGATGACGTCCGGCGTCATCAGGTCCCGGGCGGTGAGCCCCGCCGTCCGCCCCTCGATCTCCTCGAGACGCTTCGGGTGGATGAACCAGTCCAGGAACGCGTTCCGTCGGGCGGACTCCTTCCCCTCAACGAAGACGAGGTCGGCCTCCGTGACGATGCCCGACAGCCGGCCGTCGCCACCGATCACCGGAACGCCGCTCACCCGGTGGTCGTGCAGGAGCCTGACCACCTCCTTGAAGGGCGCGTCCTCGTCCACGGCCACGACCTTCTTCGTCATCACATCTCCCACCGTGACCTTCTTCATCGCAGCACCTCCTGGTTCCATGCCTGATCGGTGAGCAGATCCCGCGCCGAGATCATGCCCATCACGCGGCCGCCTTCGGTGACCGGCAGGTGCCGGGCCCCCAGCTTCAGCATCATGGCCGCCGCCTGCTCCAGATCGGTCTCGGGGTCCACCGTCACCGGATCGGGGGTCATGTACCGGTCCACCGGCGTGACCTCGGGGTCCACGCCGTCGGCCATGGCTCGGACCAGGTCTCGCTCGGTGATGATGCCCACCAGGTCGCCCCGGTCGAAGACGGCCAGCGACCCCACCTCGTTGAAGCTCATCCGGGATGCCGCCTCGGCGAGGTCCTCGAAGGCCCCCGCGGTCAGGACGTCCGGCCGGTACACCGCTGACACCTTCATCGCGCCCTCCTCTGTCGTCTCGATCCCACGGTATGGAAGCGCCTCCCCGGCCCCTAGGTCCGACCGGCCCGTTCCGCACGGGACCACCGGGCGGGCGGTACGCTTGAGAGGTGGATGGTGAGCGGGCCCGTCACGATGCGCTGATCGAGGCCGGCCTGACCCTGGCCTCCGAACGCTCCCTCCCCGTGGTTCTCCAGAAGATCGTGGCGCTGGCCTGCCAGGTCTCCCGGGCCCGGTACGGCGCCTTGGGGGTGGTCGGCAGGAGCGGCCTGATCGAGGAGTTCGTCACCCACGGCATCACCCCGAGGCAGCGCGAGCGGATCGGGGCCCTGCCGGTAGGGAAGGGCATCCTCGGGGTCCTGATCTCGGACGCCAAGCCCCTGCGCCTGACCCGGATCCAGGACGACCCCCGTTCCGTGGGCTTCCCGGCTCACCACCCGCCGATGACCTCGTTCCTCGGCGTGCCCGTCACCGTCCGTGACACGGTGTACGGGAACCTGTACCTCACCGAGAAGCAGGGCGCCGATGCGTTCACGGAAGCCGACGAGCAGGCCGTGGGCGTCCTGGCCTCCCAGGCCGGGGTGGCCATCGAGAACGCGCGGCTGAACGAGGAGACCGCGGCCCGCCAGCAGCGTCTGGAAGCGGTGAACGAGGTGACCCAGGCCATCCTGGGCGGCCACGAGAGCCGGGATGTGCTTCGCCTGATCGCCCGCCGGGCCCGGGAGCTGGCCGGGGCCGACCTGGCCACGGTGGCCGTCCCCGACGGCGACGGCCACGGGCTCATCCTGGCCGTGGTCGAGGGGACCGAGGCGGAGCGTCTCCAGGGGACGCGGTTCACGGCCGAGGGGACGATCAGCGGCGAGGTCATGGCCTCTCGCCGGCCGCTGATCCTGGAGGACGTGGCATCGGACCCGCGGGTAACTCAGCCGGTGGTGAGCATGGGCAACGTGGGGCCGGCCATGTTCCTGCCCCTGGCCATCCCCGACCGCGTGTTCGGCACCCTAGCCGTGGCCAACCTCACGGGAGGACCCACCTTCACCGCCGAGGACCTCTCGTTCACGGAGGTCTTCGCCGCCCAGGCCGCCGTAGCTCTGGACTACGCACGCATACGCGAAGACCTGAAGCGCCTGGCCGTCCTGGAGGACCGGGAGCGGATCGCCAAGGAGCTGCACGACGGCGTGGTCCAGTCACTGTTCGCGGTGGGTATGTCCCTGCAGGCCGCGGAGGCCGTGGCCGGCCAGGACGCCGCGCTCACACCTCGTCTCACAGCGGCGGTGGAAGACATCGACCGCGTGATCCGGGACCTTCGCAACTACATCTTCGGTCTCCGCCCCGGTGGGGCGGCCGACCGGGGGCTGGAGCGGTCACTGCGGGACCTGGTGGAGGAGTTCCGGCGCGGCTCCGAGATCGCCATGCGCCTCCAGATCGATCCGGGCGTGGCCTCCCTGCTGGCCCCGCACGGGGGCGACGTCCTTCAGGTGGCTCGGGAAGCGGTTGCCAACGCCGCCCGGCACGCGGAGCCGCACACGATGTCTCTGGTGCTACGGCGCGATGCCGAGGACGGCGTGCTGGAGATCGAGGACGACGGGAAGGGCTTCGACCCCTCGGACGCCCCCGGCACCGGCCACGGGCTGGCCAACCTCCGGGACAGGGCCACCGCGATCGGCGGGTCCCTGGAGGTGACGTCGCGGAGCGGCGAGGGGACGACGGTCCGGCTCCGCGTACCCCTGTGAACCGGATGGTACGGTGGAGCCGGTGAGCGAGCAGCCGGTCAGGGTCATGATCGTCGACGACCACCAAGTCGTCCGAGAGGGCGTCCGCACGATGCTCGAAGCGGCGGGCGGGATCGTGGTGGCCGGCGAGGCGGCGGGCGTCCAGGAATCGGTGGAGGTAGCCGAGAGCGTCCGCCCGGATGTGGTCATCATGGATGTGCGGCTGGTCGACGGCAGCGGGATCGAGGCCTGCCGGGAGATCCGGGCCGCCCGGCCCGACACGAAGGTCGTCATGCTGACGTCGTTCGCGGATGACGAGGCCCTGTTCGCCTCGATCATGGCCGGCGCCTCTGGGTACGTCCTCAAGCAGGTGAAGGGCGGCGAGCTGGTGCGGTCGATCATGGCCGTGGCCCAGGGACAGTCGCTGCTGGATCCCGCCGTGACCGGCGCCGTCCTGGACCGCCTCCGCAAGGGCAAGCACTTGATGAAGGACGAGAAGCTGGCCCGTCTGTCGCCGCAGGAGGAGCGGATCCTCACGCTTGTGGCCGAGGGGAAGACGAACCGCCACATCGGCGAGGAGCTAAACCTGGCCGAGAAGACCGTCAAGAACTACGTGTCGAGCATCCTGTCGAAGCTGGAGGTGGCCCGCCGGGCGGAGGCCGCGGCCTACCTGGCCCGGCACACGGGCACCCCCGGCGAAGCCTGACCGAAGGACCGAGGAAGCGCGGCCGCGGGCCGCGGAGGGGAGGTGGACATGGAGATCACCTACCGGGAGTTCTGGACCCTGGTCCACGGCATGGGGTTGGGTGCGGTGTTCCTGCTGGCCTACGCCGGCGGCCTGGCCGAGCTGTGGGCCCTGCGCGGAGTGGAGGAGACCGCTGCCGGCCTGGCCTCGCGAACCCGCCGTCTGCTCATCGGCACGTGGCTGATGGCCGGCGCGGCGTGGGGCGTGGTGCTCACAGGGACGTGGATCGTCTACCCCTGGTACCGTGAGGAAGGCGGGATCCGCGACGCGCTTCTTGCCAACCCGAACACCGAGCTGTGGCACACCTTCGGGATGGAGTGGAAGGAGCACGTCGCCTGGATCGCCCCGTTCCTGGCCACGGCGGTGGCCGTGATCATCTGGCACTACCGCCGGCACCCCAAGAAGCTGGAAGCGCTGCGGAAGCCGCTCATCGTCACCTTCACCGCGGCCTTCCTGATCGCCGGGGTGGCCGGGCTGTTCGGGGCGATGATCACCAAGGCCGGACCGATCCGTTGAGGGGAGGACGAACATGGAACAGGAGATGAAAGGCTCCCAGGCCCCGCCGTTCGGGCCGGTGGCCGCGGTGCTCCTCGCCGCGGGGATCGGCGCCCTGGTTCTCGGCCTGCTCACCACCCTGGCCGAGGCCAGCACGGCACTGAAGGACTCCCTCCAGCTCACCGACCCCGTGGGCCCCCTCTCGGGGAAGACGGTCTTCGCCACGGTGGCGTTCTTCGTGGCGTGGGGGATCCTGCACACCGTCCTGCGGCAGAAGGACCCGGCCCCCAGAGGCGTCTACGTGTGGACGTCGGCCATGGTGGGCCTGGGCCTGCTCCTGACGTTCCCGCTGTTCTTCGAGCTCTTCACCGCCGAGTAGCCGGGCCCGGACACGCCACCGGGGCGGCCTGCCAGCCGCCCCGGGCCGTCTTGATGCGCTGCCGCTCCCTTACTTGAGGATCGGGAACCGGCGGACCAGCGCCGTGCGCTCCCACCAACCGCCGAAGCCCAGGTACTTGCCCGCGCCCACGTACGCCAGCCCGATCAGAGCGACGGCGTAGATCACGTGGCTGTCGACGAATGGGTTGTTGTCCGGCCAGATCGAGGAGGCCAGGTACATGAAGCCCATCCAGATGGCCCCACCGATGGCCGCCAGGCGCGCACCGATCCCCAGGATCAGGGCCGTGCCGATGGCGAACAGCGAAAGCATGAACACCCAGTTCACCCAGGCCGGGTCCAGGCCCTGGAAGAACCCAGCGAACGGGCCCTTGGTCCCGAACTCCAGGAACCCCGCGGTCGGCGAGCCCCCGTTGATCCAGGCGTCAGGACCGAAGACGTCGATCACCCCGGTCTCGGCGTTGCGCCCAGTCGCGAATCCCAGGGCGAACGTCTTGTCCAGGAACGCCCACAGGAACACCCACCCGAGGCTGATCCGCAGGACGCCCCAGATCCGGCCCCCCTTGACCGCCACCGGCTTGCCGTTGGTGGCCGGCACGGTTGTGGGCAGGGGCACCATCGTCCCCTGCCGCTCGAACGTCGTTGCCATATTCCCACCTCCTTCTCGCTTGGGGAACAGTCTCGGTGCTGCGCGGGAGCGTCCCTAGGGTCGTTCGGCCCTGCCTGGAGGGTGGCCGGGGCCCGGGGCCGGAGGGACCAATGGCCCTGGGGACCGGGGGCCTCCTCGCGCACGATGGGGCGCATGGAGAAGAGAACAGTCCTCGTGGTGATCCCCGAGCGGGGCCGGCGGGAGGAGGTCGCCTCCTGGATCGAGGGGGAGCACGACACGATGACCTGCCCCGGTCCCCAGGGTCCCGAGGCCTGCCTGGGGCTCCGGGGGCCGCGGTGTCCCCTGGCCGGGGCGGCGGACCTGGTCATCCTGGACATGGGCGAGGCGGACGACCCGATCGGAGGCACGGTGGCCGGATGGGAGCTCCTGAACGCCTACCTCGACCTGGGGCTCCCCGTCATCGCCCTGGCCCGGCCCGGGGACACGATGATGAGGGGCCCCCGCAACGCGGTCGTGCCGCTCCCCCGGGCTGCCGGCCGCCAGGAGATCGTTCGGGCCGTGGACCGGGCCATGGCGGCGACGGTCTAGCTCACCACTAGGACCGGAGCCTGGGCGTGGTGCA
>DASWKD010000300.1:0-1980 GCA_036396815.1 Actinomycetota bacterium
CGGGCCCTCGCTCAACGAGGACAGCGAGGCGTACCCGAACCACCCGCCGTCCGGCGCCCCGCCCAGCAGGAACCCGGAGTAGATGAACAGCCCGCCCAGCAGGAACACCCAGTAGCTGAACGCGTTCAGGCGCGGGAAGGCCACGTCCCGGGCCCCGATCAGGAGCGGCGTCATGTAGTTGAAGAAGGCGGCGCCCAGGGGCATGACCACCAGGAACACCATGGTCACGCCGTGCATGGTGAAGATCTGGTTGTAGGTGTCGGCGTCCAGGAGCGCCGCGTCGGGGGTGGTGGGACGGGCTAAGGCCAAGCGGATCAGGAGGGCCTCGATGCCCCCGATCAGCATGAACACGAACGCGGTGACCCCGTACAGGATCCCGATCCGCTTGTGATCCACCGTGGTCAGCCAGCTGACGAACCCGGTGGTTGTCGTGGGCCGCCGGGGCCAGGACCGGCGCTGGGGAACCGCGACGACAGCCATCAGCGCATCCTACCCATCACTCCAGGCTCCGCAGGTATGCGGCCAGGGCGTCGATCTGGTCCTCCGACAGGCCGTAGTCGGGCATGATGGCGCCCGGCTTCATGGCCCGCGGGTCGTCCAGCCATCGCTTGAGGTTCGCCTCGGTGTTGTCGTAGATCCCCGCGCCCAGGGTCTGCCGCGAGCCGAACCCGGCCAGGTTCGGTCCCACCTGCCCGCCCACGGTCCCGTCCACGGTGTGGCAGGCCAGGCACGAGAAGCCGTCGGGATACGCGCCGGTTGTGAACTGCTGGAACAGCGCCGCGCCCTCGGCTTCCGGAGAGCCCTCCGCCGGCGCGGGGGCCTCCTCCTTCATCTCGGCCGCCCACGCGTCGAACTCCTGGTCGGTCACGGCGTGGACCCGGAAGCGCATGTTGGCGTGGGACAGGCCGCAGAACTCGGCGCACTGGCCCAGGTAGGTCCCCGGCTCGTCCGCTTCGAGGGTCAAGCGGTTCACCCGGCCCGGGACCATGTCCTGCTTCCCACCCAGGCGGGGCACCCAGAAGCTGTGGATCACCGGGATCGCCTTGCGGTCGACGCCGCTCTCGGGGACCTCGGCCGACTCCAGCCGGATGTTGACGGGGCGTCCCACCGGCATGTGCATCTCGTTGGCGGTGACCACGCCCAGTTCCGGGTACTCGAACTCCCACCACCACTGATGGGCGATGACCCGGACCTGGACCACGTCGGGACCCACCGGCTCCTCGGCCAGGGCGAAGATCGTGCGGACCGTGGGCACGGCGATCACCGCCAGGATCACCGCGGGGATCACGGTCCACACGATCTCCAGCCGCGTGTTGCCGTGGGTCTGCACCGGGTTGGCCTGGCGTCCCTTCCGCCGCCGGAACCACAGGGCGGCGAACAGGATGGCGCCCTCAACGAATACGAACACCCCGGCCGCGATCCAGAACACCGGGACGAACAGCGCGTCGATCTCCCGAGCCTGCGGGCCGGCCGGGTTCAGGGAGCTCTGGGGCAGGGTGTCGCGGCACGCCGCCAGCAGGAGGCCGAGCAGCGCGGCGAGCAGGCCCACGCGGAGGAGGGGACGACGATCGCGTCTCACGGCCCGGTTTCTAGCACATCGGCAGGGTCGTCTTCGAACGCGGGGAGGGGGGCCCCGCACCGGGCACAGCGAGGGTCGGCCCGGGACGCCACCCGCCCGCACGTCCCGCACACCACCGGGCGAACCCGTCCCCGAACCAGAGCCCGGACCCAGAACACCGTGACCACGGTAGCCACCAGGAGCAGGGTGAGCTCGGCGATCACGTGCCACCCGTGCTCGTGGATCAGGTCCCCCAGGAAGCCCATCAGCCCAGCACCAGCCGGTCGGCGGCCGCCGCCGCGAACAGGACCGCCAGGTACGTGATCGAGTAGTGGAACAGGGCCATGGCCGCGCGCGCGCCGCCCACCCGGACCACCCGCCAGGCGTGCCACACGAACGCGCCGCCCAGCAGGACCGCCGCG
>DASWKD010000301.1:0-1530 GCA_036396815.1 Actinomycetota bacterium
CCGCTCGGAGTCGTGCTCGTTCATCTGGCATCCGAACGTCCGGATCAGGAACCGGTCCACCTACTTGGCCACCTCCACGGCCCGGGTCTCCCGGACCACCGTGATCTTGATCTGCCCCGGGTACTGGAGCTCCTCCTCCACCTGCTTGGCGATGTCCCGGGCCAGGACCTGCGCCGCCAGGTCGTCCACGTCCTGGGGCTGGACCATCACCCGGACCTCGCGTCCGGCCTGCATGGCGAACGTCTTGGCCACCCCGGGGTGCGAGGTGCAGATCTCCTCCAGCCGCTCCAGGCGCTTGATGTACGACTCGATGCTCTCCCGCCGGGCCCCGGGGCGTCCGCCGGAGATGCCGTCGGCCACCTGGGCCAGCACGGCCTCGATGGTCCGCTGCTCCACCTCGCCGTGGTGGGACTCGATGGCGTGGACCACCTCAGGGGCCTCCTCGAGCCGGCGGGCCAGCTCGGCCCCGATCAGGGCGTGGGAGCCCTCCACCTCGTGGGTCAGGGCCTTGCCGATGTCGTGCATCAGCGCGCACCGCTTGACCAGCGGCACGTTGCCCAGCCCGAGCTCGGCGGCCATGACCCCGGCGATGTGGGCCGCCTCCACCAGGTGCTTGAGGACGTTCTGGCCGTAGGAGGTCCGGAACTGGAGGCGGCCCAGGACGCGGACCATCTCCGGGTGGGCGTCGGTGATCCCCACCTCCTCCAGGGCGTGCTCGCCGGCCCGCTTGACCTGCTCCTCGACCTCCTTGGTGGACCGCTCGTAGGTCTCCTCGATCCGGGCCGGCTGGATCCGCCCGTCCTGAACCAGCTTGTCCAGGGTCAGCCGGGCCACCTCCCGCCGGACGGGGTCAAAGCTGGACAGGACCACGGCCTCGGGCGTGTCGTCGATGATCAGGTTGACCCCCGTCACCGCCTCGAAGGCCCGGATGTTGCGTCCCTCCCGTCCGATGATCCGGCCCTTCAGGTCGTCGGAGGGCAGGGTGAACACGGAGACCGTGGATTCCGCAGTCTGCTCCGAGGCCACCCGCTGGATGGCGATGGTCACGATCTTGCGGGCCCGCTCCTCGCCGTCCTCCCGGGCTCGCTCCTCGATCTCCCGGACCGTGGACATGGCCTCCCGCTTGGCCTGCTCGACCATGGACGTCATCAGGGCGTCCTTGGCTTCCTGGGCGGTCATCCGGGCCACGCGCTCCAGCTCCCGCTTCTGCTCCTCGCGGGACCGCTCCACCTCCTTCTGGTGCTGGTCGAGACGGGCGGTCCGTTCGTTGATGGCCCGCTCGGCCTTGGCCGCCTGGGTCCCCTTGGCCTCGATCGACTCCTCGCGCTTGGTGAGCGACTGTTCGCGGCGGCGGGCCTCCTCCCGCCGGGCCCCGATGTCCTGCTCGGCGTCCCGGCGCATGCCGGCGATCTCGTCCTTGACCTCCGCCAGGGACCGGCGGATGGTGTCCTGGGCCTCTCGCTCCGCGTCGGTGACCAGCTTCCGGGCCTTGGCTTCCGCGGTGGTCACGGTCCGGGATGCCATCACCCT
>DASWKD010000302.1:0-5447 GCA_036396815.1 Actinomycetota bacterium
CGGCTCCCCGGGGACGGCCAGCCAGGCCTGGAACATGGGCGGGGCGCCGACCAGGACCGTGACCCCGTGGCGGGCCACCTGGTCCAGGGACTGGGCCGGGTCGAACCGCTCCAGGAGGAGCGCGGTCGCCCCTTCCATCAGGCTCACGTTCAGCACGGCGTTCAGACCATAGATGTGGAACAGCGGCAGGGCCAGCAGGACCACGTCGCCGGGGGTCTGGCGGAGGGCTTCCACCTCCCGGACCTGGCCCAGGTTGGCCAGCAGGTTCCCGTGGGTCAGCATGGCCGCCTTCGGGTTGGCCGTGGTCCCGGCCGTGTAGGCCAGCACGGCCAGGTCGTCCTCGCTCACCTCGGCGTCGGGGGGCCCGCCGGTGGCCGCGTCGATCAGGCCGTCGAAGGACTCCGTGCCCCGGGGGGTGGGCGGGGGGCCCACCACCAGGACGTGCTCGATGGAGGCCACCCGGTCCCGCACAGCCAGGACCGTGGGAAGGAGGCCGATCTCGGCCACCACCACCTTGGCCTGGGCGTCGGCCAGGATGTAGCCGACCTCCTCCGGGGTGAGCTGGACGTTGAGGGGTGCCACCACCGCGCCCAGGGACAGGGCCCCGTACAGCGCGTACACGAACTCGGGGACGTTGCCCACCAGGAGGGCCACCCGGTCGCCCTTGCCCACCCCCAGCGAGGCCAGCCCGGCTCCCGCGCGGCGGACCCACTCGGCCAGCTCGCCGTAGGAGATGTCGCGATCCCGGTAGATCAGGGCAGGGGCGTCGGGACGCTCGCTCGCGGCGTCGGTCACCAGGCGCACCAGGGATCCGCTCGGGCTTCCCACCGCGGCCAGGATACCCGGCCCTTGCCGGGCCGGGAGCACCTCGCACAGTAGAATCAGCCGACGGATGAGAGGCGAGCCGAAGCTGCTGCTCTCCACCGCCCCGTTCTTCCGGTTCCCGCTGCGCGAGGCGTTCCGCCACGCAGCGGAGGCCGGGTTCGAGGCCGTGGAGGTCATGGTCACCTCGGACCCCGCCACCCAGGACGGGGAAGCGATCCTCCGGCTGGCCGGCGAGTTCGGGGTGTCGGTGGACGTCCTGCACGCGCCGTTCCTGCTGATCACCCGCCGCGTGTTCGGCACCGAGCCCGTGGAGAAGATCTACCGCTCCACCCAGGTGGCCCGTCAGGCCGGCATCCCGCTGGTCGTGGTCCACCCGCCGTACCGGTGGCAGCGCCGGTACCGCCGGTGGGCCACGGACAGCCTGGCCGAGTACTCGGCGCGCACCGGGGTCACCATCGCCGTGGAGAACATGTTCCCGGTCAAGCTCCGCGGGGAGCGAGGCCTCCGCTTCCACGTCAGCCAGGACCTGGAGGACCTGGACACCTTCGCCCACCTGGTCCTGGATACCAGCCACCTGGCCGTGGCCGGGATCGGCCTGCTGGAGGCGTACCGGCGGTACCGGACCAAGGTGGTCCACTTCCACCTGTCGAACAACGCCGGGAAGGGCTGGGACTCGCACCTGCCCGTGGACACCGGGGTCTTGCCGGTCGGCGAGCTGATGGAGGCCATGCGGGCCGACGGCTACGCGGGCACCGCCGCCCTGGAGCTTGACCTCCGCCGGTACCTGGACGACGAGGCCGGGCTCAAGGAGATCCTGGTCCGCCAGCGCGAGTACTGCGAGCAGCGCCTGGGAGTCACGGCGTGATCCGGGTCATGGTCGTGGACGACACCGAGCACGTCCGGGCCATGCTGGTGGACATCCTCCAGCTGTACGGGTTCGAGGTGGTGGGCCAGGCCGCCGACGGGAACGAGGCCGTGCCCCTGGCCGCCGAGCACCGGCCCGACGTCATCGTCATGGACTACAAGATGCCCGGCAAGGACGGCGTGCAGACCACCCGGGAGATCCGGGAGTCCATCCCCGACCAGCGCGTGGTGTTGTACTCGGCGTTCATCAGCCGCGAGCTCCAGGACGAGGCCACCGCCGCCGGCGTCAGCGCCTGTGTGCCCAAAGGGTCCGGTGTAGAGACCCTGGCCGGCGAGATCAGCGCCCTGGTGATGGACCTCGGCCAGGACGGGAACTAGGTGCGGCGGGGGACGTTGGTGGCCATCATCGTGCTGTTCCTGGCGCTGGCCGTGGTGGCCATCGTGCAGATCAACCTGGGGAGCCGTGACGCCGACCTCCCGGGACCCGTCACACCCTCGGCCACGCCCTAGTAGAACACCGAGCGGCGGTGCATCAGGTTCTTGTACAGGGTCTGCTGGATCGTGTCGCGGACCTGGTCGGTGAGCTCGAACACCGTCAGGCCGTCCTGCCAGGCGTCGTCGGGGAAGCCGTCCGTCGGGATGGGCTCGCCGAACTCGATGACCCACTTGGACGGCAGGGGGATCAGCCCCAGCGGGCCCAGCCACGGGAAGAACGGCGTGATCGGGAAGTACGGCAGGCCGAACGCCCGGGCCAGCGGCTTGGCGTGCGCGATCAGCGGGTACGTCTCCTCCGCCCCCACGATGGACACCGGCACGATGGGCGCCTTGGCCCGGAGCGCGATCTCGATGAACCCGCCCCGTCCGAACCGCTGGAGCTTGTACCGGTCCTTGAACTTCTTGCCCACGCCCTTGTACCCCTCGGGGAACACGCCCAGGAGCTCGCCCCCGGCCAGCAGGCGGAACGCGTCCTCCTCCGAGGCCAGCGTGTTGCCGGACTTGCGGGCCAGCTCGCCGATGAACGGCATCCGGAACGCCAGGTCCGCGGCCAGCAGGCGCACGTGCCGCGCGGCCGGATGGTGATCGAGGATCCCGAACTTCATGATCACCGCGTCGAACGGGATGGTCCCCGAGTGGTTAGCCACCAGCAGGGCCGAGCCCTCCGCGGGCACGTTCTCCAGCCCCACCCACTCCACGCGCCACCAGTCACGGTAGAACGGCCGGGCGATCTTCATCAGGACCTTCTCGGTGAGCTCGGGGTCGAAGCCGAACTCGTCCACGTCGTACTCGCCGGTCAGCCGGCGGCGGAGGAAGTCGAGGAGCTCGCTCTGGGGAGCGCCGTTAGCGGCCGGGGCGGGAGCGGCCTGCTGCTGCTTGGGCAGGTGGACGCGGCAGCGGTTGTCCTCCACGGCCTTGTTCTTGCACCGCGCGCCGCCGGCGGTCTGGGCCACGCACCGGTCGTCGCGGAACTGCGAGGGATGGCCGCTGATCGGGATGACCTGCCCGCCCATCAGGTCCCCTTGGCCTTCTCGAAGCGCTCCTGGCCCTTCCGGCGGAGGAAGGCCTGGAGGTCCTCCTCCCACGCGGCCAGCCGCTCCGGGGTGATGAACCGCTGGACCTTCCGACCCCGGGCGTAGTCCATCAGCGCTTCGCGCGAGGTGTGCTTGGGCTCCCACCCCAGTTCCTTCTTCAGCCGCGAGCTGTCCGTGGCCCGCCCGTACAGCAGGAGGCGGAGCTGGTCCGCGGCGAAGTCCACCAGCCCCATCCGCCGGACCAGCTGGGCCACGGGCTGGGCGAAGGGCAGCAGGATGGGCAGGGGCGCCTTGCCGAGCAGGCGCAGGGCCTGGGACAGGAACACCACGCCGTCCGCCGACACGTTGAACGTCCCCGGATGCTGCTCCCGGGTCACCCGGTACAGGGCCTCGATGGCGTCGTCCTCGTGGATGAACTCCAGCCGGGCGTCGTACCCCAGCGGCGTGGGGACCACGGGCAGGTCGAAGTACCGGCTCAGCGAGGAGACGATGTCCGGCCCGATGAAGTTGGCGAACCGCAGGGTGGTCAGGGCCATGTCGGGCCGCCGCCGGGCCAGGGTCCGGGCGTACTGCTCGACCTCCACGGCGTCCTTGGCGTAGCCGCTGACCTCGGCCCGGGCCGCGAGCTCCTCGGTGAACAGGGCCGGGTTCCGGGCGTCGGCCCCGTACACCGCGGTGGTGGACTTCATGACCACCCGGCGCAGCTTCTCGGCCCGCTGGCACGCCGCGAACAGCTGCATGGTGCCGATGACGTTGATCTCCTTCATCTGGCTTCGCCCGCCCACGCCGGTGGGCGCGGCCAGGATGTTCAGGTGGACCACGGTGTCCACCTCGGTGGTCTGCAGGACCTTGACGATCAGCGGGTTGCGGATGTCGGCCCGGACGAACTCGGTGCGCTCCAGGTCCACGCGGGGCTCGGTGAGGTCCACGCCCACCACGTACTCGACGTCGCGGTCCTCTTCCAGGCGGCGCGCCAGGCGCCCGGCCAGGTGACCGGAGATGCCGGTGATGAGGACCCGTTGACCCACGGCTCAGGAGTGTACCCCGCCGAGCCGGAGCAGGCGGGTGGCGCTACTTCTGGCGACGCTGCCAGCGCGTCTTCTTGAGCAGCTTCTTGTGCTTCTTCTTCCGCATCTTCTTGCGGCGCTTCTTGACCAGTGACGGCACGGTGCGTCCTTTCTCAGTCGGATCCGAAGAGGTTGCGAAGGTCCACGCGCCTGGCCCGGAACCCGTCCTCCAGGCGCACGGACCCAAGGATAAGGGCTTTCGGTCCCTCGGACGAAGGCGAGATCAGGCGCAGGGCTCCCTCGTCGGGCAGATGCTCCAGGTACCCCACCCCCAGGCACCCGCCCTTGCCGTCCGACAGCCCCACCACCAGGTGGTCCAGGGCCGAGAGGTCGAACAGCGCGGGCAGCGAGGGCATGAACACGGTGGGCTTGACCCGCCACCGCTGGAGCGGCTCCGAGAAGTACGAGGCCATGGCCTGCTCCCGGTTGGCGGCCCGCTGCTCCACCGAGGTGGGCACCACGTCGGTATGCACGGGGAGGGTGACCATCTCCGCGGCCGAGAACCGGCGCACGATCCCCAGCAGGGGCTCCAGCTCTCCCCCTCGCTCCAGACCCACCACCAGGTCGGGCTGGAGCAGGGTCAGCTTGTGGTACTTGAGGATCTGGGCGTACACGCCGGTGACCAGCCCGGTGGTGTCCACGATGACCATGTCCGCGCCGTCCTGGCGGGCCCGCTCCACCATCAGCCGGGTGCCCACGGCCAGGGCCAGCAGGTGCCCCTGTGGCGAGGTGGACCCCACGAACGACAAGTGGTCGGCCTTGACCAGGGAGGCCGTGGTCATGTCCTGGGGCGAGCGGCACACCCGGAGCCCCACGGTGGTCGGCGGGCCCACCGTGGACTGGCCCACGTCGGCGTCCACGTACCCCACGGACTTCCCGGCGGCCAGGGCGGCGTCGGCGATGGCCCGGGCCAGGCTGGTCTTCCCCGTGTCCAGCCCGCCCAGCAGGACGGTCAGGCCCCCACGCTCGACCGCGCGGCGGACCAGCTCCTCGTGTGCGTTCACTCCCGCCTCCGGTATGCCCGGAGGCTCGAACTGCCCGTGACGGGGCGCTACCCGGCTTCCGTGTACCTCGCGTCGAGGTACCGGTGCACGTCCTCCTCCCGGACCCGGTACCCGCGGCCGATCTGCACGGCCGGCAGGTCCCCGGATTTGATCAATCG